>JBKPMI010000256.1:0-8444 GCA_046732075.1 Acidobacteriota bacterium
TGTCGCCGATCTTGAGCAGCCCCGCGGCCGGACCCTCGATGCCGATGAACGGAGTCGCGGCGGCCATGTTCGATCCGACCGTGATCGCCCAGATCGCCAGCTGGTCCCAGGGGAGCAGGTACCCGGTGAACGAGAGGAGAAGCGTCAGCACGAGGAGGATGACGCCGATCACCCAGTTGAACTCCCGCGGCGGCTTGTAGGAGCCGGTCATGAAGACGCGGAACATGTGGATCCACACGGTGATGACCATGGCGTGCCCGCCCCACCGGTGGACCACGCGCATGATCCCGAAAGGCACCTGCTCCCGGAGGTCGAGGATGTCGACGAACGCGTACTCGACCGTGGGCCGGTAATAGAACATGAGGAGCAGGCCCGTGAAGGTCAGGACGAGGAAGAGAAAGAACGTCACTCCTCCGGCGCACCACGTGTACCGCATCTTGACGCCCGACTTGCGGGTCTTGACCGGGTGGAGGTGCAGGACGACGTTGCCCAGCATTGCCAGCACGCGCTTGCGGTTCGTGTTCGGGACGCCGACCCGGAAGATGGACTTCCAGAGCTGGCTCTCGACGACCGATTGCTGAAAGCGGTCCCAGCGACGACCCAAATGCGACCTCCGGAATCTAGAGAACTTCCCGGGGACAGACTGAAGTCAGTCCCCTCCACTCCGGCGAGAAACGACTAGGTCATCTTCACGAAGGCCTTCGGGTCGCTCCACTGACCCCGCTCGTAGAGGAACCGGACGGCGGTGTCGACCACCAGCTGGCCGTCGTCCGGGGAAAGGGCGATCTCCGCGCGCTCCAGCGGCCGCGGGGTCGGTCCCTCGAAGTTCACGCCGGACATGTAGTAACCGGAACCGTGACACGGGCACTTGAACTTGTTCTGCGCCTGCAGCCAGTTGGGCGTGCACCCCAGGTGTGTACACCGCGCGACGAGCGCGTACATCGAGTCGGTGTTCCGGACGATCCAGACCCGGTACTTCGCCTTCCACCGTTCGTCCACGCCGAACGCGTAGGTCCCCGGATCGCCCCCCTTGAAGCGCGTGGGCGGCTCGAAGAGGACGTTGGGGAAGAGAAAGCGAAGCGACGCCGTCAGCCCGGCGCCGGTCGCCGCGGCGAAACCGACCCACGCGAGCGTCATCCATTTCAGCGTCGAGCGCCGCGTGACGCCGTCCGGGAGAACCTCGGAAGAAGGCGGTGCGGGCGGCGAGACGGCTCTCTTCTGGGGTGTCGACATGCCGCGCGTCAGACTACCAGAACGGACGCAGAACGCTCAAGATTGCGAGAGGCTGCGCGGCCCCGCGTCGCCTCGACCGCGCGGCGCGCCGCGTCGCGAACGCGGAGGTTCGGATCTTCGCGCGCGACCTTCTCGAGGAGCGGAAGACTTCCCGTATCGCGAAGCAGAGCGAACGCCTTCAGCGCGTTCACCATCGCGGCTTCGACCTGGTCTCCGGTGAGACGAGCCTGTCGGGAGAGCGCCTCGCGATCCACCATCGAGCGCAGGACCGCGACTCCGGAGCCGTCCCCGAGAGAGGCCAGCGCGATCGCCGCGTTCCATCGAACGTCGGGAACGCGGTCCTCGAGCAGGACCTGGAGACGTGGTATCGCGCGCCGATCGCCGAGCTTGCCGAGCACGTACGCCGCCATCTTCCGCATCCCGGGATCCTCGTCGTGCGACGCCTCCAGAACCGCGTCCGCGGCGGACCGGTCGCCGAGCATTCCCAGGGCCCAGATCGCGTACAGCCGGGTCTCGGGGTCCGGATCCTTCGAAGCGGCGCGGAGGGCCGGCGCCGCCGAGCGGTCGCCGAGCTTCCCCAGGACCAGAACGAGGTAGCGTCGGACGCGCACGTCCTCGGGACGCGCCGGCGACAGCGCCGTGAAGAGCCGGAGACTCTCGGCCGCAATCGCGTCGCGCTCCGGGCCCGGCTTCATGGCGCCGATGCGGCGCGAGAGCTCGAAGGCCGCCTGCCACCGCCGCCCCGCGGTCCCCCCCCGCACCTCCGAGAGGTAGTCGCGCGGCGACCGGCGCTCGAAGGTCATGAGGGAAAAGAGGAGAAAGATCCCGACCGCGGTGCCCACGACGAAGAGCGGCAGCAGGAAGAACCGGACGACGAGCCGTCCCGCGCCGGAAGGCCGCGCGACCTCTTCTTCGTCGCCGGGAAGGTCGTCTCCTCCCGGGCGCTCGTCGCTCACAGGACCGAGAGGTATCGCTTGGCCTGCGTGATCGGGTTGGGGACGAAGATCGCGTCCTTGTCGCAGACCGTTTCGCAGAGCCGGCAGGACACGCACGGACCCGCGTCCACCTCGGCGATCTTGTGAAACGTCTCCTGGAGCGGGTCGTCGATCAGGTAGATGCAGTCGAACGGGCAGATGTCGATGCAGAACTCGCAGCCCGTACAGAGGTCGCGGTCCACGATCGCCTTGGGGATGTCCCGGGGCTTGACCTTCTCGACGAGCTCGCCCTTCTGGTCCTGGATGCAGGAGACCGGGCAGTACCGGGCGCAGACCGAGCAGTCGATGCACCGGTCGGCGTGAATGACGTACTTCTCGTTCTTGTCCCCCGTGATGGTGTGGGTCGGGCACTTGATCTCGCAGACCCCACAGCCGATACACGTTTCGGTGATGAAATGCGGCATGCCTCTTCCGGCTAGAAAACGTTGAGGGAGACGGGGTTATTCTTCACGGACCGCTCGCGAAAAATATCACGAGGCGGCGGCCCTCCGGCAGGCGGTCGGCCGGAACTTTCCGGCGCCGGCCGCGTTTTGTCCCAGTAGGAGAAACTACATGAAGGAGATCCGAGCCGTCATCGTCGGGCTGGTGGTCCTCGTGATCGTGGCCGCGGCGCTCGCGTTCTGGCGGCGTCCCGCGCCCGAGTTCGCGCGGGTCCGGGGCTTCAAGGTCGACGTCCGCGAGACCGAAAACGGGTCCACGCACCGCGTCAGCTTTTCGGTGCCGTCGAGCCTGGTCGCGCGCATCGCGAAGATGACGCCGATCCGCCGCTTCGGCGCCGACTTCCATGGCAAGTGGGACGAGGGCGAGGTGAGCCCGCGCGAGATCCTCGACGCCGCCGCCGAGAGCTCCCCGGGGAAGCCCGGCGTCATCAAGAAGGACGACAAGACGATCGAGGTGACCGCCGATGGCAGCGCGCTCCAGATCGTGGTCAAGGACGACTGGGGCAAGAGCGTCCAGCTCCGCGTGCCGCGGGCGATCGTCGAGAGCTTTTCGGGCGACCGGGAAATCACACCGAAAGAGATCCTGGAGAAGATCGACGAGCTCGGCCCCGGCGAGATGGTGACCGTGCACGACGGGGAGAAGGAAGTCACGATCACGGCTGAACCCCGGTAGCCGGTAGCCGGTAGCCGGGAGCCGGTAGCCGGGAGCACGAGGCGAAGCGCGTAGCCGTAAACTCGGCGTCGTGGTGAACCGGCTCGCGAACGAAAAGTCTCCCTACCTCCTCCAGCACGCCAACAACCCGGTCGACTGGCTGCCGTGGGGCACGGAGGCCTTCGAGCTCGCGAAGGCGCAGGACAAGCCGATCTTTCTCTCCGTGGGCTATTCGACTTGCCACTGGTGCCACGTCATGGAGCGCGAGTCTTTCGAGAACGAGAAGATCGCGGAGCAGCTGAACCGCGACTTCGTCCCGGTCAAGGTGGACCGCGAGGAGCGGCCGGACGTCGACGACGTCTACATGACGGCGGTGCAGACCATGACGGGCGCGGGCGGCTGGCCGATGTCGCTCTTCCTCACTCCGGACGGGAAGCCTTTCTACGGCGGGACGTACTACCCGCCCGACGACCGCTATGGCCGGCCCGGGTTCCCGAGCGTTCTCTCGGCGGTCGCCGACGCGTGGGAGAACCGGCGCGCCGAGCTCGAGGCGTCCGCCGGGCAGCTCCTCGCGCACCTCGACCGCGCCGCGCACGCCGTGAGCGCGGGGCCGGAGGTCGGAGCCGCGCCGCTCGAGAAGGCGGCGCGCTCCCTGGCCGCGGAGTTCGATCCCCGTCACGGCGGATTCGGCGCGGCGCCCAAGTTCCCCCCCTCGATGCGGCTGGAGTTCCTGATCCGCTGGTGGCTCCGGACCGGTGAGAACGCGGCGCGCGAGATGGTCGAGACCACGCTCCAGAAGATGTCGGACGGCGGAATCTACGACCACGTTGGCGGCGGCTTCCACCGCTACTCGACCGACGCGCGCTGGCTCGTCCCCCACTTCGAGAAGATGCTCTACGACAACGCGCTCCTCGCCCGTGCCTACCTGCTCGCGTTCCGCGCATTCGGCAACGAGGACTTCGCCCGGGTCGCCCGCGAGACGCTCGACTACCTCCTGGCCGAGATGACCCCGGAAGGCGGTGGCTTCTTCGCCGCGCAGGACGCGGACGCCGGCGGCGAGGAGGGAACGTTCTCGGTGTGGGATCCGGCCTCCCTCGAGGCGGCCGTGGGGCCGGAGGACGCCGCCATCGTCGCCGCCCGCTTCGGCGTCACGCAGGCCGGAAACTTCGAGCACGGGGGACAGACGGTCCTCTCGGTGGTCCGGACAGTACCGGAGATCGCGGCGGAGCTCGGCGTCTCCGAGGAGCGCGTCGAAAAGGCGCTCGCGGCGGCGCGGCCGAAGCTGTACGCCGCGCGGTCCCGCCGCGTCCGCCCGATGACCGACGAAAAGCTCCTCACCGACTGGAGCTCCCTCGCGATCTCCGCCTTCGCGCTCGCGGCGCGGGTGCTCGGCGAGCCACGCTACGAGAATGCCGCGCGTCGTGCCGCCGACCGCATTCTCGCGAACTGCCGCGCGGACGGAGGCCTCCTCCACCGGGAGAAGGACGGCGCCGCCGGGATCGCGGGGTTCGCGTCGGACTACGCCTTCTTCATCGAGGCGCTCCTCGACCTTTACGAGGCGACGTTCGAACCGCGGTACTTCCGCGAGGCGATGGCGCTCCAGGCCGCCATGGACGAACGCTTCGCGGATCCCCGCGGCGGCTACTTCCTGGCCGCGAAGGCACACGGGTCGCTCATTCTCCGGCCCCGCGAAATGTTCGACGGAGCGACGCCATCCTCCAACTCCGTGGCGGCGATGAACCTTCTCCGGCTGGCGACGTTGACCGGAGAGATCCGCTATCGCGACCGCGCCGACCGGATCTTCTCCTCGCTCGCCGGGTACCTGGATCGGGTCCCCGCCGCGTTTCCAAGACTTCTCTGCGCCCTCGACTACCGCCAGGACGAGCCGTGCGAGATCGTCCTCGCGGGAGAGCCGGGCCGGCCCGACTTCGAGGCCCTCCGCGGCGCCGTGTTCGCGAGCCCGCGTCCCAACCGCGTGGTCGTGCACGCCGCGGGTCCGGACTCGCCTCCGGAGCTTCACGCTCTCGTCGAATCCCGGACGTCCGAGGACCGCCAGGCCCGCGCGTTCGTGTGCCGGGGCTTTGCATGCCTCGCGCCGACCGCCGACCCGGCCGAGCTCGCGACGCAGCTGAATGGATGAGACCGCGCAGCCCGCTCCTCCGAAAAAGCGCGGACCGGGAGTCGCCGTGCTCGTCATCCTCGCCTACGGACTTCTCTTCCTCGTGGCGCTCTGGCTGATGTACCGGAGCCGTTTCCCGTGACCGCGGCGACCGGTCTCGTCTACGACGAGCGGTTCCTCCTCCACCGCGCGCCCTACGAGCACCCCGAGCATCCCGGCCGACTCTCGGCGATCTGGAGCCGGCTCGTGTCGGACGGTCTCGTCCCGCGCTGCCGGCGGATCCCGGCCCGTGAGGCCACGCGGCAGGAGCTCCTCGCCGTCCACACCGCCGAGCACATCGACCGCATCGAGTCCACCGCTCTCCGCGACCATGCGCAGCTCGATCCCGACACCTACACGTCGCGGGAGTCGGCCCACGCCGCCCTGCTGGCGGCGGGAGGGCTCGTCGACCTGACGGCAGCGGTCCTGTCGAGAACGCTCTCCAACGGGTTCGCGCTCGTGCGCCCGCCGGGGCACCACGCCGAGGCCGATCAGGCGATGGGATTCTGCCTCTTCAACAACGTCGCGGTCGCGGCCCGCGCCGCGCGCCGATCCGGCGCCGACCGGGTCCTGATCGTCGACTGGGACCTTCACCACGGCAACGGCACCCAGAACTCGTTCGAGGACGATCCCGCGATCCTCTATTTCTCGACGCACGAGTACCCGTACTACCCGGGCACCGGCGCGCTCGCGGAGGTCGGCGGCGGCGCCGCGCGGGGACGCACCGTCAACGTGCCGTGGCCCGCGGGAATGGGGGACGCCGAGTACCTCGCGGCGTTCGATCGCGTCCTCCTGCCGATCGCGCGCGCGTTCGACCCGCAGCTCGTGCTGGTCTCGTGCGGCTTCGACGCGGCCGACGGCGATCCCCTGGGCGGGATGCGGCTGTCGGCGCAGGGGTACGCGGCGCTGACCGCGCGGGTCTCCTCCCTCGCGGGAGGCAAAGTCGTCCTCGCGCTCGAGGGGGGTTACAACCTCCGCGCGATCGCGGCGGCCGCGGCGGCCGTAACCCGCGTTTTGCTCGGAGACCCGCGCGCGGAATACGATCCGGGCCCGCTCCACCGGGCCGCGGAGCGGATCCTCCGGGAAGCCATCGATGTGCACCGGGAGTTCTGGCCGGGAGTCTGGGTAGGGGGAGCCTGGTAGGGGTCAATCGTGTATTCCTGGACTCCGGGGCGAATCGTTCACCCTTCGTTCACCGCGCCACCGGAATACTCCGGGGGCGAGGAGACAGAAAATGAAAACTCGTTCAGTCGTGGCGGCGCTCTCTTCCGTGCTGTTGCTCTGCTCGGCTCTCGCTCTCGCGGCGCCGGCGAAGACGTACCAGGTCACCGGGCCGGTTCTCGAGGTGCGCAGCGACATGATCGCGGTGCAGAAGGGGAAAGATCGGTGGGAGATCGCGCGGGACGCTTCGACCTCGGTCAAGGGCGGAGACCCCAAGGTCGGCGACAAGGTGGTGATCGAGTACCGCATGTCCGCGACGTCGGTCGAGGTCAAGGGCGCCGCCAAGGCCGCGAAAAAGAAGAAGTAGCCGTTCCCCGGTGAGACCGAGTCCGAGCCGATCGCGCCGCGCCGGAACGGCTTTCGCGGCGCTGTTTCTGCTGCTGCCGTCTTATGCGACGCTCGCGTACGTCGTGCTGCCGGCGGTCTGGCGCCGGCACGTGCCGCCCCCTCCCCAGGAGGACTTCCCCCGCCTGACGTACACGGCCGAGGGGATCCCGGCCGACCCGATGAACGTGGCGCTCGTCGGCTCCGAGGCGGAGCTCGTCCTCGCGATGCGGGCTGCGGGATGGACGCGGGCGGATCGCATCAGCTTGAAGACGGGCCTACGCGACGCCGGAAGCGTGCTTTTCGACCGGCCGTACTCCTCGGCGCCGATGAGCACGCACTTCGTCGGCCGCCGCCGGCCGCAGGACGTGGCGTTCGAGCGGACCGTGGGGAAGAGCCCGCGGTGCCGCCACCATGTGCGGTTCTGGAGGTTCGGCGACGGTCGCGGACAGACGCTCTGGCTGGGCGCCGCGAGCTTCGACCGGAACGTCGGCATCTCGCACTTCACGGGCGAAGTGATGCACCACATCGACCCGAGGATCGACGCGGAGCGGGACGCCCTCGTCCAGGATCTCGCGGGCGCGGGGCGGATCGGCCGCTTGTTCTGGCTGGAGGCATTCGCGCCCCGGAGCCGCGCCCGCAACGGCGGCGGGGACTGGTACGAGACGGACCGGCGCCTGGCCGCCGTGACGCTAGCGGGGATCGAGGCGCAGGACCTTCGAGGGAGATCCCTCCAGCGAGAAATACCTCCCCTCCCGCCACAGCGGTAGGAGGTCCCGGTACCGCGGATCGAACACGTTGCCGGACTGGCCGGTCGTGTGGACGAGGAGGTCCCCGCCTCCGGAGAGATCGACGATCTGCCGGTAGCTCGGACCGTCGGTCATCCGGAAAGAGCCGTCGAGCCGGTACGCGCCCACGTTGACGGTCGAGGCGTCGCCGCCCTGGCCGATTTCCAGGCTGAAGATCGAGCGCAGTCCCTTGACCGCGTCGAACACGCCGTGCGGAAACCGCGCGCGGTGGAGCCGCTCCCAGCGCCACGCCGCGGGGTCGGGACCCAGCCGCTCCCGCAGCAGGGCGACCGCCTCGCGCAGCGTCTGCGTGCGGAAGCCGGCGCACGTCTCGCGCGCCGGCGTCTTCACGTCGTCGCACCAGGCCGAGTCCGACCCCAGGGCGTTGATGAGGAACCGCGACCGCACCGTGCGGAGCGGCGCCTTGTCGCCGAGCTCGTCCCGCGGCATGCGCGCGAGCCCCGCGTACCAGGCGGCGTAGATCGCGGCCGGCGGCGAGTCCGGTGCGAACTCCCGGTTCCAGGCGTGCAGGCGAGCGAGCGCATCTCCGGACGCGGCGTCCGCGGGCCGGGTATCGAGGAGGAGCGGGACGAGCGCTGTCGCCTGGAGCGAGACGCGGTCGAGCTGGATCGA
>JBKPMI010000257.1:0-9391 GCA_046732075.1 Acidobacteriota bacterium
GCGATTATCCGGGCGACTCCGGACGCTACGGCAACTCGTCCGACCTCCGGCAGCTCGCGGCGGAGCTCGACCAGCGCGCCGCGCGGGCGAGCCAGCTCGCGACCGGCTACGCCGGCTACTCGTCGGACATCCGCCGGTTCAGCGAGCAGGCGCGGGACTTCCGCGATCGCGTGGAGAGCAACCAGATGGACCGGAGCGAGCTGCGCAGCGAGGTGAATCAGCTCCTGGACGACGCGCAGAATGCCTACTCCGAGCTGCGGCAGCGCAACGTGTCGAACCAGGTCGCGGGCGAGTGGGATGCCATCGTGCAGATCCTGAATCGCATGCGGGACCTGACCGGGTAACGTTCCCGATTTCGTTTCTCCAGGGGGCCGATTGGCCCCCTTTTCTTTTTATCGAAGGGGGCGGGAGCCGGAAGCCCACGGCTAGAATCTCGCTTCGCAATCATGCCCATCGGACTTCGCGCCGAAGGACTCCGGAAGGTCTACACGTCTCCGCCGCCCCTGGCCGCGGCCGGACGCGGTTTCGGCATGGCCTTCCGCCGGAGGCCGAAGCAGGACTACCAGGTCACGGCGCTCGACGGCCTCGCGCTCGAGGTGGCACCCGGCGAGATCTTCGGCCTCCTCGGGCCCAACGGCGCCGGGAAGTCCACCACCGTCGGCGTCCTGACGACGCGGATCCGCCCGACCGCGGGCCGCGCCTGGATCGGGGAGCACGAGGTCTGGAAAGAGCGGGTCGCGGTCAAGCGCCTCATCGGCGTGGTGCCGCAGCGGCCCAACCTGGATCACGCGCTCACGGCGCGCGAGATCCTCACGTTCCACGGCGCCTACTTCGGGCTGCCCGCGGAGGAGCGCGAACGCCGCGCGCGCGAGCTGCTCGACCGCTTCCAGCTGACCGACCGCGCGGACCGGCTCGTCCTGGGGTTCTCCGGCGGAATGCTCCAGCGCCTCTCGATCGCGCGCGCCCTCATGCACTCGCCGAAGGTCCTGTTCTTAGACGAGCCGAGCGCGGGACTCGATCCGCAGACGCGGCTGCTCCTGTGGGACCTCATCCGGCGCGACAACGAGAGCGGGACGACGATTCTCCTGACCACCCACAACATGGAGGAGGCCGACGCGCTCTGTAACCGCGTCGCGATCGTCGATCACGGGAAGCTGATCGCCCTCGGCACGCCGGCGGAGCTCAAGAGCTCGATTCCCGGAGGCTACGTCGTCCGACTCCACTTCGCGGGTGAACCGCCGGAGGCGCTCCTGACGACGTTGCGGAAGCTGCCGGGCGTCACCGAGGTCCGGG
Organism: Acidobacteriota bacterium; assembly: GCA_046732075.1. Taxonomy (GTDB): domain Bacteria; phylum Acidobacteriota; class Thermoanaerobaculia; order UBA5066; family Gp7-AA6; genus Gp7-AA6. The sequence goes on from JBKPMI010000257.1 coordinate 1,294, forward strand.
CGCCGGGTCCGGCGGCGGTCGACCTCTACGCGGACCGCGGCGGACCGCTCATCCCCGAGATCGCCAGGCTGTCGGACGACGCCCGCGCCGAGATCCGCGACGTGAAGATCTCGGAGCCGTCGCTCGAGAACCTGTTCCTCCACCACACCGGCCGGAGCCTGCGGGATTGAACGTCAAGACCTTTCTCGCGATGCTGCGCCGCGACGCTCACGTCGCCCGCCGCAACTTCGTCACGCTGCTGCTCCAGACGCTGTTCCAGCCGATGCTGCTCGTGTTCGTCTTCGGGAAGGTCATGACGACGAGCGGCCTCATCCAGCCGGAGTACAAGGGCATGCTCCTGCCCGGGATCATCGCCCTCGCGATGCTCCTCTCCGGAGTCTGGTCGGTGGCGATGCCCCTCGTCTCGGAGTTCCAGTTCACGAAGGAGATCGAGGACCGTCTTCTGTCGCCGATCGACACCGACTGGGTCGCGGTCGAGAAGGTCGTCGCCGGCATGCTCCAGGCGATCGCAGCCGGGCTGGTCGTGCTGCCGACGGCCTGGCTCGTCATGGGCTCCGGCGTCGGCCTCTCGTTCCGCCAGCCGTTCGATCTCCTGGCTCTCGTCCTTCTCGTGTCGTGTCTCGCGGCCGCGATCGGGCTCTCTCTCGGCACGTCCGTCGGGCAGACGCAGATCGGACTGATGTTCTCGCTCGTCATCGCCCCGATGATCTTCTTCGGCTGCGCTTACTACCCCTGGAGCTCGCTCGCCCGCTTCCCGGTCCTGCAGAAGGTCGTGCTCGTGAATCCCATGGTCTATGCGACCGAAGGCTTCCGGGCGGCCCTCGTTCCCCGCTTTCCTCACCTGCCGAAGCGCGCGATCTATGGAGGGCTCGTTCTGTTCGACCTTCTGTTCCTGGCGTTCGGCCTGCGCCAGTTCCGCCGCAAGGCCGTGGGCTAGGCGTACCCTCAGATCCGGACGTTGCGGAGGCGCAGCGCGTTCGCGATCACCGATACCGAGCTGAAGCTCATCGCCGCGGCCGCGATCATCGGGCTCAGGAGCAGTCCGAAAAAGGGGTAAAGCACCCCGGCGGCGATCGGCACGCCGAGGGCGTTGTAGACGAACGCAAAGAAGAGGTTCTGCCGGATGTTGCGGATCGTCGCCCGCGACAGGCGCCGCGCGCGGACGATCCCGGTGAGGTCGCCTTTCACGAGCGTGACGTCGGCGCTCTCCATCGCCACGTCGGTGCCCGTGCCCATTGCGATACCGACGTCGGCCTGGGCGAGCGCGGGGGCGTCGTTGATGCCGTCGCCGGCCATCGCCACCGTGTGTCCGGCGTCCTGCAGCTTTCGCACGGCCTCGACCTTCTGCACCGGTCGGACGTCTGCGGCGACCTCCTCGATCCCGAGGGCATCGGCGACCGCCCGGGCCGTCGTCCGGCCATCGCCCGTCACCATCACGAGCCGCAGACCTTCCTCCCGGAGCGCCTGCAGGGCCGCGGGCGTCGACCCGCGGACCGGGTCCTGGACCGCAAGCAAGCCCGCGAGTTTTCCGTCGACGGCGGCGAAGAGAACGGTCGCTCCCTCCGCGCGGAGCTCTTCGGCGCGACTCTCGAGGGGAGCCGGGTCGGCGCCCACCTCGTCGAGCAGCGCCCGGTTGCCGAGGGTCACCGCACGGCCCTCCACGCGGCCGACAACCCCGGCGCCGGTCCGCGATTCGAACGACTCCGCTGGCGCGGGTCGAATGCCCCGGGCCTCGGTCCCACGGACGATCGCCGCGGCCAGTGGATGTTCGCTGGCTCGTTCGAGGCCGGCGGCCAGCCGCAGGAGGTCCTCTTCGTTCCCGCCGCCGACGACCTCCACCGTCCGAAGCTCGGGCTTCCCGGCCGTCAGCGTGCCGGTCTTGTCGAACACGAGCGCGTCGACGTCGCGCAGCACCTGAATCGCCTCGGCGTTGCGGAAGAGAACTCCCGCGCCGGCGCCCTTTCCGGTCGCGACCATGACGGACATCGGGGTGGCGAGTCCGAGCGCGCAGGGACACGCGATGATCAGCACCGCCACGGCGTTGACGATCGCGTGCGCCAGCCGGGGCTCCGGTCCCAGGAGCGCCCACGCCGCGAACGTCACGACGGAAATCGCGACGACCGCCGGAACGAAAAACGCGGCGACCCGGTCCGCGAGTTTCTGGATCGGCGCCCGGCTGCGCTGCGCCTCCGTGACCATCCGGACGATCTGGGCGAGCAGCGTTTCGGAACCGACGCGCTCGGCCTCCATCACGAAGGCGCCCGAGGCGTTCACGGTCGCGCCGATCACGCGATCTCCGGGGACCTTCTCCACCGGAATCGACTCGCCCGTGACCATGGACTCGTCCACCGCACTCCGGCCGTCGCGCACGACCCCGTCGACCGGAACCCTCTCGCCCGGGCGAACCCGGAGACGGTCTCCGGCGCGGACGTGCGCGAGCGGGACGTCCTCCTCGGCTCCGTCCGGTCCGATCCGTCGCGCGGTCTTCGGCGCGAGCCCCAGAAGCGCGCGGATGGCGGCGCCGGTCCGGCTCCGGGCCCGGAGCTCCAGGACCTGGCCGAGCAGGACGAGTGTCACGATCACGGCCGCGGCTTCGTAGTAGACGCCGACCTGCCCGGTCGTTCCGCGGAAGGAGGCCGGGAAGACGTTCGGGGCGAGAGTTGCGACAACGCTCTCCGCGTACGCGAAACCGACGCCGAGCCCGATGAGCGTGAACATGTTGGGCGACCGATTGACGACCGACTGCCAGAAACGGACGAAGAAGGGAGAGCCCCCCCACAGCACGACGGGCGAGGCGAGAATGAGCTCGATCAGGTTGCGGGAACCGGGAGGCAGAAGACGACCGATTGGATCGCCCGGAATCAGGTGGCCCATGGCGATCGCGAGCAGGGGGACGGTCAGAAGGGCACTGACCCGGAAGCGCCGCGTCATGTCGGCGAGCTCCGGGTTCACGGGCTCCTCGGCGGTCATCGTCCGCGGCTCGAGCGCCATTCCGCAGATCGGGCAGGCGCCCGGCGCGCTCCGGACGATCTCCGGATGCATCGGGCACGTCCACTCGACGGCGCCCGGCGACGGCGCCGGCTCCGCGGCCGGCGGCGCCAGGTAACGCTCCGGGTCCGCCTCGAACTTCGAGCGGCAGCCGGCGGCGCAGAAGCGGAACGTCCGCCCGCCGTGCTCCAGCCGGTGCGGTGAATCCGGCGAGACCGTCATCCCGCAGACGGGATCCAGCACGGTCGTTTCGTCCGAGGCTTTCACCGTCCGCCTCCTCCGTGCCCGGCCATCCCCGAGTGGTCCATCGCGCCGTGCGCCTCGCCCCATCGCACGCGCAGAAATACGTGGGCGGAGACGGGAGAGTCGCCGTACACCGCCTTCAGGCCGGAGGGGAACGCGTAGGCGGTCACGTCCGCGCCGGCGCCCAGCCGGTACGAGCGCGCGAGAACGAAGTCGCGGAGGTAACCGACCGTGAACGCGCCGATTCGGGCGATCTCCGGCAGGTCGATGGCTGGCGTGACCTCCGCGCCCTTGAACTGGAGGAGGTGTCGATCCTTCTCGACCCATTCCGCCCGGCCGAAGACGTGGTCCGCGCGGGTGAGCTGATACGCGGCCTCGAGAAGGAGTGAGTCGGAGACTCCGTGCGCCTCGTCGTCGCGGCCCCAGATCAGGGTGGCCGCAAACGGGCGGTCCCCCTCCGCGCCGTAGTGCACGGAGGCGGTCGTGCGGCGCAGGTCGCCGGGGGATGCGGCTTCGGGCTCGTGCAGGAACGCGTGGGAGACCTGCGCGGACCAGCCGTTCGGCAGGCGCAGTTTGATCCGCCCCGCGGCGGAGTCGATCGCGCCACCCTCGATGTCCTTGCGATCCTCGTCCGGCTCCGCCCCGTGAAACGCGGATCCCTCGATCGAGACCGCGCTCCACCCGAATCCCGCAGTCACGACGTTGAACGTGATGTGCGTCGAGTCCTGCCAGTGATGGCCCAGCGGCGCGGTCGGGTTCTCTCCGGACGACGCGCGGTGCATGAACGCCGTCGGACCGACCGTCGGCTCCCCGACCGGCGCGAGTTGAAACCAGGCGGCGCCCTCTCGTCCAATCGGAAGCCGGTACGTCGCCGAGATGTTCATGAACAGGTCGTGCGGATGCTGCCGGTCGACGAGCGGCTGGCCGCGATAGCTCTCCCCCGTCTGGAAGAGCTCCGGCGAGCCACGCTTCTCGAACGTCCAGGGCTCGAGGGAGTTCATCAGCATGAGCGAGAGCCGGCCTCGACCGAGGTCGTGCGCTGCGTGGACCATGTTCCAGTTGCTCGACTCGAAAGCGTCGTCGCCGGAGCGCCCTCCCTGGCGGTTGTAGCCCAGACGAGCGATCCCCATGGTCGTCAAGTGCCAGCCGGGCATCGCCATGCCGGCCATGGGGTCGTGTGGCGTCATGCCGGTCATGAGCGCCATGTCCGACTGGAAGAGGACGGGCCGCTCCGGAGCCGGGCCGTCGTCGGCGGCGGGCGGCGGTGCGTGGTGCTCGTGCTGCGCGAGCACGGGCATTGCAGCCATCAGGCTCGCGGCCGCGGCCGCGAGGAAAAAGATCCTTGCCATCGAGTCGGGTCCTTTCGCTGTAAAGAGAAGAGCACGCCGGCGGATCCGGCGCGCGCGAAAGGGGCGGCGGACTAGAGCCGGAGGATGGTTCGGGAGGGGGCTCGCGGCGGCGATTCGGCCGCACACTCGAGGGAGGTCGCGTCGAGGGCCGGGAGGTTCGCCGTCACGCCGGATCCGACGCTCGCGAAGAACACGGCCGGAGAAGCCGCCGCCGCTCCGGTGCGTGCGGAGGTCGCCGAAGCCTCGAGGATCGCGACACCCCCGTGGCCGTGGCCGCAGGGATCGCCGCTTCCCACGGGCGCCCGGGGAGCCGTCTCCCCCGCGGGCATGCCGGGGCAATGGTGCGCGTCCCCGGCCGCGGCGGCTCCCCGGGACGGCAGGGTCGCGCAGCGCAGGTCGCAGACTCTCTCGAGCGCCGGAACGGCGGCGACCGCGAGCGCGACGGCGAAGAGGATCGGGCGCATCAGCGCCGACAACCGGCTTGCGGGGCCAGGCAATTCCCGCGGCGCCCCGGTCAGCGGGGAACCGCCGTCGGCTCGGGCTTCGGAGGCGCCTCTTCGTGATGGTGCTCGTCCGCCTCCTCCCTCCCGCCCTTCAGCTGCGCCGTCTCTTCCGGGGTGATCTCGGGCAGGTGACGCAGAAAGGCCACGATCTTCCAGATCTCGTTCTCGTCGTGCGTCGGACCGAACGCCGGCATCCCGGTCATCTTGATCCCCTCGTCCACCAGCCAGAAGAGCTGCCCGTCGGTCCGCGCCTGCACCCGCGGCAGCGTCAGATCCGGCGCTCCGGGGTTCAGCCCCTGCCCGATCTCCCCCGGATCGACCCCGGGAGCGCCGTGGCACACGACGCAGTTCTCGCGGAAGTGCGCCAGCCCCCGGCGGAGATTCTCGGGCGTCGCCGGGAGCGGGTTCGTGCGGTTCGGCGCCCGGTGCTCGACCGACTTGTTGAGGGCAAACGTGGCGATCTTCTTCTCCATCCGGCTCGGGGGTTTCTCGGCCGAGGTGTTGATGGATCCGGTGTACAGGATCGCGGCGGCGCCGGCCGCGACCAGCAGAATTCCGAAAACGACTCCGGTCAAGAATCTCACGGGACCTCCCTGCGGCTCTCCGCTCTATGCATGGTCGGGGGCGGTGCGGCACTCCCGGTCCGGCCCCGATTCCACCTGAATCGTCGCATGTTCGACGCCCGCGCGCTCCATGAGAAGGGCCTGGACCGATTCGAGGACCCGGCCCCGGTCGCTCTCGGACAGCGCGCAGATGTGCACGCTCGCCGAGTGGGACCCCGACGAAAGCGTCCAGAAGTGCAGGTCGTGCGCCTCGGCGACACCGGGCAGCTCCAGGATTTCACGGCGGAGCCGATCCACGTCGATCTCGACCGGCGTTCCCTCCAGCAGGATGTGGGCCGTCTGCCGCAGCAGTGAGATGGCTCGCGGGAAGACGAGGACCGCGATGGCCCCGGACACGACGAGATCGAGCCACGTCCATCCCGTTTTCGCGATCGCGATGCCCGCGGCGACCACGCCCAGCGACCCCGCCGAGTCCATGAGGACCTCGAGGTAGGCGGCGCGAACGTTGAGGCTGTTTCGCCGATCGGGCGCGAGGATCACCAGCGAGATCAGGTTGGCGGCGAGTCCCAGGAGAGCGACCGGGATCATCACGCCGAGACGGATCTCGGCCGGCTCGCGGAGTCGGCGCACCGTCTCGAAGATCAGCCATCCGCAGACGAGGAGCAGGAGCTGCGCGTTGACGAAGGCGGCGAGCACCTCCGCGCGGGCGAGCCCGAACGTGTGGCGGCTGGTGGGCGCCCGGCCCGCGAACATCGTCGCGGCGTAGGCGAGAGTCAGCGCCGCGACGTCCGCGAGCATGTGGTTGGCGTCCGCGACGAGCGCGAGGCTGCGCGACACGAACCCTCCGGCGACCTCGACCACCAGGACGACGACGGTGACGGCGAGGGCCGCACGCAGCCGCGCCTTGCGCGACGCGGGCGTCGGCGCCGCGGGAACTGCCGCCGACGTCGCTATCCCGGCCATCCGACGATCTTGTCCACCGTGGCGACGGCGATCGGGTGGTAACCCGGCCGTGCTTTCCGGTAGATCGCGAGCGCACGCGCTCTTCCCTCGGGCGTTCGCACGAGCGCCTCGTAGAGGGGCTTCAGGAACTTCTGCCGCCCCATGGACGTCAGGAACTCTTCGAGTCGGGGATAGGCGGGCTCGTAGTGACTCGCGATCGCGAGAAGCAGCCACTCGTTGGTGATTTCGGAGTTGCCCGATGCCGACAGGTGGAACGCGCGGTCGAGCTCCTCCATCTTCGCGGGAGACGTCGGGTTGGGAAGCGCGCGGAGGAAGTGCAGCCACTCCTGCGTGCTCCAGCTCTTCGCGGCGATGGCGGCCGCCGGCTTCTTTCCGTCCAGCCAGCTCTGGGCTTCCGCCTCGACCGGCGCCAGAGCGTCGGAGACGGGTCGACGGGCTCCCGCCGGGATTTCCGGCTTCTCGGTCCAGTCCGCGACCGGGACCTGGGCCGCGAGCTTCGGGTCGGCATCGAGCAGGTTGGCGTGCAGGTATCGGATGAAGTCGTCCGTCGTGATGCTCTGGAACGCGAAGTGATCGAAGTATCCGCGCAGGAACCGGTCGAAACGGTCCCGGCCGTAGACCGCTTCGAGCTGCCGCAGAAAGAGCGCTCCCTTCTCGTACGCCACGTCCGTGGCCGCGTCATCGGGATCTCGTCCGCGCAGGTCGGGGTGGAGTACCTGGTCCTTCGGCGGAAGTCCCGCCATCTCCTTCTCCAGGTCCTGCAGCCCCAGGACCGCCTCCATCTCGGCTCTCCGCGCTCCGTAGACCTGTTCGACGATCCGCCGCTCGAGATAGGTCGTGACACCCTCGTTCAGCCAGAAGTCGGACCACGTTGCGTTCGTGACGAGGTTCCCGGCCCACGAGTGGGCGAGCTCGTGCGCGATCACGGCCACCAGGCTCTTGTCACCGGCGAGGACCGTGGGCGTCGCGAACGTCAGCCGGGGATTCTCCATCCCCCCGAAGGGAAAGCTCGGCGGCAGAACCAGCACGTCATAGCGCTCCCACCGATAGGGCCCGAAGAGGGTTTCCGCCGCGCGGATCATCTTCTCCACGTCCGCGAACTCGCGGGCGGCCTTCGCGACGACCGGCCGCTCGGCCCAGACCCCGGACCGGAGCGAGATGGGCGCGAAGGCGAGGTCTCCGACGGCGAGCGCAATCAGGTACGACGGGATCGGCTGCGGCATCTCGAAGTCGTAGTCGCCGTCGCGCGGCTCGTTCGGATCGTTGTCCGCGCTCATGACGGCCATCAGGTTTCTCGGGGTCCGCACGTGCGCTCGATAGGTGATGCGGACGCTCGGCGAGTCCTGGAGCGGAATCCAGCTCCGGGCGTGGATCGCCTCCGACTGGGTGAACAGAAACGGATTCTTCCGGCCGGCGGTCTGGGGCGGGTCGAGCCACTGGAGTCCCGACGCCTCCGGCCGCGTGGCGTAGGTGATTCGCACCTGCGTGG
>JBKPMI010000258.1:0-2901 GCA_046732075.1 Acidobacteriota bacterium
TGATCGACGAGATCGGGAGCGCGACGGATCCCGAAGAGGGCAGCGCGATCGCCGTGGCGTTCCTGGAGGAGTACCTGGCCCGCGGCGGGCGCGCGATCGTGACGACGCACCTCTCGGCCGTGAAGACGTTCGCGGCCGGGCGGCCCGACGCGATCTGCGCGGCGATGGAGTTCGACGACGCGACGGGACGACCGACCTACCGCCTCCACCCGGGACTCGCCGGGCGGAGCCGGGCGCTCTCGGTCGCGGAGCAGCAGGGCCTGCCCGAGAAGGTCCTCGCCCGCGCCCGGGAGATCCTCGGGACGGAGTGGCAGCGGCGCGAGCGGGCGGAGACCGACGCCGAGGCCGCGCTGGAACGACTCCGCGAAGCCGAGGCGGAGCTCGCGCGCGAGCGCGAGACGGCGCGGCGGGAGGCGGAGCGCCTGGCCCAGGAACGCCAGAGCGCGGCGCGAGAGCGCGAGAAGATGCTGGAGAGCGGGCTCGCGGGATTCGACCGCGCGCGCAAGGAGCTCGCGAAGCGGGTCGAGGCGGAGCTCGCCGCGATCCGCGAAGACCTGGGACGGCGCGCGAGCGTCTCGCCCGCGGCGGTCCTCTCGACGGCCGAGGAAGACGCGTCGGCCGGAACGGTCTCGGAGGCGCGGGAGGAGAGAGCCCGGCGATCCCTCGAGGTGACCGTGGGGGACCGCGCGCGGATGCGCGGGACGAAGGTGGACGGGCGCGTGGCCTCGATCGAGGGGGACGTCGCCTGGCTCGAGGCCGGAGGAAAACGGATGCAGGTGCCGCGAAGCGAGCTCGAGAAGATCGCGGGCCCGGCTCCCCCGCCCCGATCGGGCGCACGGCCTTCCGGCGGAGCGATTTCCGGGGGAGATGAGGCGGAACTGACCGGCGCGACACCCGAGGTCAACGTCATCGGGCGGCGGCTGGAGGAGGCGATCGGGGACGTCGAAAAGGCCCTGGACAATGCTCTTTTGAGCGGCGCCGGGCGGTTGCGGGTCGTCCACGGGCACGGCACCGGACGCCTGCGCGACGGGTTGAGAGATCATCTGAGAAAGCACCCTTCGGTGGCGAGATTGCGAGCGGCGGATCCGCGCGAAGGTGGAAACGGGGCGACGATCGTGGAGCTGGCGTGAGCGACCTCGACATCAACGACAACGTCCTCGCGGAGCTCCGCGCGGCTTCCGACATCGTCGAGGTCATCTCCGAGCACACGCGCTTGAAGAAGTCGGGCCGCTCGTGGAAGGGCCTCTGCCCCTTTCACAACGAGCGGACTCCGTCCTTCACGGTCGACCGGGACAAGGGGCTCTATCACTGCTTCGGCTGCGGCGCGGGGGGCGACGTCATCCACTTCCTCCGGCAGATCGACCGGCTCGACTTCCCCGAGGCGGTCGAGGCCCTCGCGTCGCGCTTCGGGGTCGCCATTCCCCGCCGCGTCTCGCGCGGTCCGCGGGACGAGCAGCGCGAGAAGCTCCTCGCGGCGGTCGCCGCGGCGCAGAAGTTCTACGTCGCCGAGCTCGCGAAGAAAGGCAACCCGGCGGTTGCATATCTGGAGAGCCGGGACGTCCCGGAGTCCGTGGCGAAAGCCCTCGGTGTCGGCTACGCGCCGCCGGGATGGGAGAACCTCGCGAAGGGCCTCGGCGGCTCGTGGCCCGAGTCCGTGCTCGTGGAGGCCGGACTGCTGCAGCCGCGCGCGGAAGGGCGCGGCGCGTACGACCGGTTCCGCAACCGTCTCCTCTTCACGATCCGCGACGAGCGCGGCCGGCCCGTCGGCTTCAGCGGGCGCGCCCTCTCCCCCGAGGACGAGCCGAAGTACCTGAACTCTCCGGAGTCCCCGATCTTTTTGAAGAAGAGGCTCCTCTACGCCCTGACCGACGCGCGCGACGCGATCCGCCGGACCGAGAGGGCGGTCCTTGCGGAGGGTTGCTTCGACCACCTCGCCCTCTACCTCTCGGGCGTGGAGGAGACCGTCGCCTCGATGGGAACCGCGCTCACTCCCGAGCAGGCCGCGAAGCTGAAGCGGCTCGCGCCGCGAGTCGTCGTCTGCTACGACGGCGACCCGGCCGGCCGGAACGCGGCGCGGTCCGCGCTCACGCATCTGCTCGCGCAGGGGCTCGAGGTCGCCGTCGCCCGCCTTCCCGCGGGGGAGGACCCCGACGACGTCCGGCGCAGAGAGGGCCCGGCCGCCCTGGCCGCCCGGATCGCGGAGGCGCCGGGGTATCTCTCCTGGCTGCTCGAGCAACTGAATCCGGACGAGCCCCATATCTCGGCGGCCGAAAAGAAAGATAGGATCCGCGCAATCCTGGAGACCCTTTCCGCCATTCCCGACCGGATCCTCCGCTACGAGGAGTACCGCCGCGTCTCCCAGGAGGTGGGGGTCCCGGTGGAGGTCCTGTGGTCGTCGGACCCGGCCAACCGGGCCGACCGGGGGGGCCGGCCGGACGCATCGGGGCCGGGGAGAGGAATCCCCGCGGCCGCCGCCGTCCAGCCCGGAGGGCCCTCGGGGGGGCCGGGAACGGCCGGAAATGGTTCGGTGTTATCGGAAGGGGAGATCCCGGCGGCAGAAAGGCGTCTGCTCCAGTTGCTCCTCCGGGGAGGGGAGCACATCTCCTTGATACAAGGTCAGTTACGAACGGAACACTTGACGCACCCGGGCGTCAAGGGGTTGGTCGAGAGGCTGGAAAATAGCGGGGGCGCGTCGGGAACTGTTGATTTTCACCGGTATCTGGCTCACCTTGGGGAATCCGGCGAGATTTCTCTGGTTTCCCGTCTGGCACTCGAGGAAAGTCCCGAGCCGACCCGCGAGGAGGTCCTCCGGCTGCTCCGGAGGCTCGAGAAAAAATACTTAGAACGGGAGCAGGCGGCAGTCCAGGACGCAATCCGGCGCGCGGAAGCGGCGGACCAGGG
>JBKPMI010000259.1:0-2026 GCA_046732075.1 Acidobacteriota bacterium
GAGGTCGAGATCGAGAAGGTCAACATCGACCGGCGGATCAACAACAAAGTCAAGAAGCAGATGGAGAAGGCCCAGAAGGAGTACTACCTCAACGAGAAGATCAAGGCCATCCATCAGGAGCTGGGACGCAAGGACGACCGGACCGACGAGGTCGACGACCTGAAGAAGAAGGTCTCGACGTCCGGGATGCCGAAAGAGGTCAAGGAGAAGGCGGAGCAGGAGCTGCGCCGCCTGGAGGCGATGCCGCCGGTCTCGGCGGAGGCCACCGTCTCGCGGAACTACATCGAGTGGCTGGTCGGCGTCCCCTGGAAGAAGGCTTCCCGGGAGTCCAAGGACCTCGGCCGCGCCGAGAAGATCCTGAACGAGGACCACTACGGCCTGGAGAAGGTGAAGGAGCGGATCCTCGAGTTCCTCGCGGTCCGTCAGCTCGTGCAGAAGACGCGCGGCTCGATCATCTGCTTCGTCGGCCCCCCCGGAGTCGGAAAGACCTCGCTCGCGAAATCGATCGCCCGCGCCCTGAACCGGAAGTTCGTCCGGCTGTCGCTCGGCGGTGTGCGCGACGAGGCCGAGATCCGAGGGCACCGGCGGACCTATATCGGCGCGTTCCCCGGCCAGATCATCCAGATGATGAAGAAGGCGGGCACGGTGAACCCGGTCTTCCTGCTGGACGAGGTGGACAAGACGTCGTCGGACTTCCGTGGCGACCCGGCTTCCGCGCTGCTCGAGGTCCTGGACCCCGAGCAGAACCACACGTTCGTGGACCACTACCTGGACGTCGAGTACGACCTCTCCAAGGTCATGTTCATCGCGACGGCAAACATCGCGGACCCGATTCCGGCGGCCTTGAAGGACCGGATGGAGCTCATTCCGCTCTCGGGCTACACGCCCAACGAGAAGCTCGCGATCGCCCAGAAGTACCTGGTGACGAAGCAGCAGGAGGCGAACGGGCTCCGCGCCGACCAGATCGAGTTCGCCGACGAGGCCATCCTCTCGCTCATCGCCAACTACACGCGGGAAGCGGGGGTCCGCAACCTGGAGCGCGAGATCGCGAACGTCTGCCGCAAGGTGGCGCGGCGCATCGTCCAGAAGAAGGTCGAGACGCCCGTCCGGATCGACGCCGAGAACATCCGCGAGTTCCTCGGGAAGCACAAGTTCCGCAACCGGCGGAAGGGCGAAGTCTCGGAGGTCGGGATCGCGACCGGTCTCGCCTGGACCGAGGTGGGCGGAGAAATCCTCACGACCGAGACGAGTCTCCTGAAAGGGAAGGGAAACCTGACCCTGACCGGGTCGCTCGGCGACGTCATGCAGGAGTCGGCGCGCGCCGCGGTCTCCTACGTCCGAAGCCGCGCCGAGATGTACGACGCGGACCCGAACTTCCACGAGAAATTCGACATCCACATCCACGTCCCGGAAGGGGCGATTCCGAAGGACGGTCCGTCCGCCGGAATCACCATGGCGGCGTCCCTCTTTTCGGCGGTGACGAAGATTCCGGTCCTGAAGGACGTCGCGATGACGGGGGAGATCACGCTCCGCGGGAAGGTCCTTCCGGTCGGCGGCATCAAGGACAAGATCCTCGCCGCCTATCGCGCGGGAATCCTGACGATCATCCTCTCGACCGAGAACGAGAAGGACCTCGACGACCTGCCCGAAGAGATCCGCTCCAAGATGGATTTCCACCTGGTATCGAACATGGACGAGGTCATCAAGGTCGCGATGGAAGCCGTTCCGCCGACCGCCGCGACGCTCGAGGCGGAAAGCCGCCCCTCCGAAGGGGGAGCCCTCGCCCACTAGAAAGGTTTCGGGAATCCGCACCGATTGAAAACCGTGCGCCGGCGTCCGCCGGCCGCGTCATCCCAGATCCGAGGAGAAGCCCATGGCCAGAAAAAGATCCAACAACGATTCCGACGTCGAGACCCTCGAGCCGCCGGCCGAAGGTCTCCCCGACACGACCGGCGAAGAAGTGGCGGTCGAGCCGGGCGACACGCTCGACATCCGGGCGCTCCACGAGATCAAGATCCCGCAGCTC
>JBKPMI010000260.1:0-2818 GCA_046732075.1 Acidobacteriota bacterium
AGTAGCTCGCGCCGGGCGCGACGGGCCGTCTCCAGCCTCCGGGCGCGCCGCGACAGAAGACGTATCGTCCGGATCGTGCCGTCCAGGCGGCGACTGACGTCCGCGACCCGATCCACACCCGGATCGCGGCAGCCGCCGAGCGGACTCGCGGCGAGCAGGAGGACGATCAGTCCCCGCGCGCGGAAGTGAGTCAGCATCCGCAGTCGATCCGGATCCGAATCGTCTTCGGTGGTCCGACCTCGGTTCCGTTGGACTTCCGCACCGTGAGGTCGCCTTCCCACGAGCTTTCTCCACCACCCGTCCGGACGAGATCCAGAAAGGCAGACACCGGACCGGATTTCCACTCCTGGCGCACCCGGGCTCCGGGACGTTCATCGCCGGTCGGCAGCTCCGACGTCTTCTCCGGCGCGAACCGGAGCACGGCGCCGTCGAGCTTCAGCACGAGGAGGGTCGAGCTCCAGCCCAGGACGGGCTGAGTGCCGCCCGCCGGCACTCCCACGCATCCGAACTCGTTTACGAAATCGGCCGGCGCCAGGTACTGGATCCGGAGAGAGAGCGCGAGGAGAAGCGCCGCGCCCGTCACTGCAGCAGCCTCTGGAACGCGCGCATGTCCTTCGAGGTCTCGAAGAGGAGCTCACCCGTCGCCACCGACACGACCGTGAAACGCGGCGCCGGGCCGGGCGTGTCGTTCCACGCCGAGATCGAGAGGCCCAGGCGCGAGCCGTCCGTGGAGTAGCCGGCGATCGCTCCGACGACGTGCGCGAGCGAGCGGTCGCGGAGCGGCCGCCCGTCCGCGAGGAACGCGATCTCGCGCGCGGGCTCGTCCTTCGTGAGTGACGCGATGACCGGCATCAGCGTGGTCGGGCCGACGACCTCGATCCACGCCGCGGACTTGCCGTCCGGCGAGATCCGGAGCGAGCCCGGAACCGGCAGAACGGGAATCGCCGGCGAGCGCCGCGGCAGCTCCTGCGCCGAGCCGACCGACGTCTTCGACGTCAGCGTGAGGGCTCCAAGCTTCCCTTCGATGCGGACGGATCGCTCGGTCGCGCCGGCGCGGACGTGCGATTCCTGCGGGAACGAGCGCGTGCCGTCTCCCCGCATGGCGTGCAGGATCGCGGCGCGGGAGATGAGCTTGCGGCCGTGGGTCTTGTTCGCCAGCAGCGAGGCGACGCGGCCTCCGGCCGGCCCGATCCGGTTCTCGAGCGTCGCGATCTGGTCGAGCTTCTCCGCCGCGAGGAGATACCGGCCGAGGACGAGCGACGCGTCCCCCAGCCGTTCCGCGGCGCAAACCAGGGCCGACGGCTCCGACGCCGACTCGACCAGCTGCAGCCACGCAGCCGTCTCCTGCCACAGACCCGCGAGCGTCACGCTGGTCATCGGGTAGCGCGCGCGCAGAAGGCCGGCGGTGGCGCGGTCGCGCAGCCCGGAGAGATCCCCGGAGGACTGGCCCTTCGTCATCTCGAGGACGTGCTCGAACGCGTCGCCCCGGTAGAAGTGGCGGAACGCCCCGCCCGGCAGGTCCGGACGGGTCGTAATCGCGAGATCGGCCGGGTATCCGCCGCCCTCGACGGTCGCGAGCGCCTCCGCGGTCTCGCCGAGCAGGATCTCCACCGAGGGATCCGGAGTGCCCGCGTCCCGGAGCCGCTCGGTCGCCCGGAGGAGAAACGCCGCGGCGAGCCGGCGGTACGTCTCGGTGCGCGCGAAGGTGCGGCCGACCGTCACGAGGTCCCGCGTGCCTTCCACGCCTTCCGGAAACACCGCTGTGACCTCGCGCGCGACGTATCCGGTTCCCGGACCTCCGGAAGCCGGCGCGCTCGAAACCTCGATCTGCAGGTAGCGCTCGCCGGTCGAGACGAGCTTCAGGCGCGTTCCCGCAGGCAGCACCCCCAGGGCGCGCGCGGACGGCGCCGGCTTCTCGCGGACGACCGCCTCGCGCGGCATCACGAAGAGGTCCGCGCCCGGGCGCTCTTCGGGCGTCTGGCCGGCCGCGACCGGCGCCATCGCCAGCGTCAGGAGCCCGATCAGCAGGAAAACGGTGACGGGAATCCATCCGTGGGTCTTCATGGGAGTCCTCGTTTCTTCAGTTCGGACGGGAGGTCTTGTTCGCGGCCTGCCGGACCGCGGCGGTGCGGGTCTTCGCGTTGGACGGCACGCCTTCTCCGCGCACCGCGCGCTTCACGACCTCGTCGGTGAACGCTTCGCCGCCGACGGTCGGCGTGAGGATCACCTGCACGTTCTCGGAGAGCCGGTCGGCGAAAGTCTTGGGGATCAAGAGCGGGTTGGCGGTGACGAGCTCCGCCTCGCGCTCCAGGTTCTCGAACTGCGCGAGCGAGGTCGTCCGGATCGAGTAGGCCTCGGCGTCCGCGATCGTCTTGCGGCGCTCGGCCTCGGCCCCTGCCTGGATCTTCGTGACCGTGGCCTCCGCCTGCGCGCGCTGGACCCGCGTCTCCTTCTCGGCCTCGGCCTCCAGCTTCTTCTGGCGGATCTCCTTCTCTTTCTGCTCGAGGATGAATTTCATGGCGTCGGCCTCGGCGCGCGCCTCGATCAGCCGCTGCGCGGCGGCGGCCTCCGCCTGCTTCAACTGCCGCGCCTTGATGGCCTCGGCCTCCAGCCGGTTTCTCTCGACCTCCTTGGCCTTCAGCTTGAGGGTCACGTCCATGCGCTCGGTGTTCTGGACCTCGTCGACCATCGCGACGCGGCCGCGCTCGTACTCGGCGGGGAGCACGACCTCGCCGATCAGGACTTCCTTCAGCAGGATTCCGCTCTCCGCGAGGCGCTCGCGCGCCTGCCGCGCCGCGACGATCGCGAGCTCCTCCCG
>JBKPMI010000261.1:0-8016 GCA_046732075.1 Acidobacteriota bacterium
TTTGTGAGGATCCGTCCTTAGTACGAGAGGACCGGGACGGGCGAACCTCTTGTGCACCGGTTGTCGCGCCAGCGGCACGGCCGGGTAGCGATGTTCGAAAGGATAACCGCTGAAAGCATATAAGCGGGAAGCCTTCCTCGAGATGAGATTTCCCGGGAGCAATCCCCTGAAGGCCCGTGGGAGATGACCACGTTGATAGGCGGGGTGTGGAAGCGTTGTAAGACGTGAAGCTGACCCGTACTAATCGGCCGTGAGGCTTGACCATAAAATATTTAAGGCGCGAATCGAAAGACGATCTACCGACTCTCTTGGACGGCACCCAGCGGGCAACCCCTGAGGTGCCTGCCCGTTCTTTTGTAAAGCAAGTTTTCCCGGTGACCTTAGCGAAGGGGCCACACCCGTTCCCATTCCGAACACGGCAGTTAAGCCCTTCAGCCCCGATGGTACTTCGCGGTAGACCGCGTGGGAGAGTAGGACGTCGCCGGGGAATTCATTTGATAAAGCCCAGGACCCGTTCCTGGGCTTTTTTGTGTCTGCGATAGGCTCTTCCTCGAGAAATCCATGACCTTCGCGCGGCGACGGCGACCTCTTACGGTGCTGCCCTTCTTCGTTGCCGCGTTGTCTGCCGCGGCATCGGTCACCGCGAGCGTCGAGGTTTATCCGGGACCCGGCGTCAGCACTTACCAGTCCACGCTCTATCAAGTCGAAGTACTCGACGGCGCGACCTGGCTGCCGGCGTACGTGTACGAGTTCTCACGCCAGAGCGTGTGCCACTGGCACAAGAACACGAGCCCGACGGTCAACTTCCTCACATTCGGTACGACAGGGCCTGCAAATGTCCGCGTTACCCGGATCGCCGGCGCGATCAATTCGATCGACGTGAGCCCGCACAGCAAGGCCATTCCGGCGCAACTGGTGGGTGGCAAGGCCGTGCTCACACTGAATCAGAACAGCAAGGCGTGGATCACGCTGAACGGCGACGACGCAAACCCGCTCTTCGTCTTCGCCGATCCGCCGAAACCGCCGGTCCCCGCCGGCGCGACTTACGTGGGACCCGGCGTGCTCACGCTGCAGCAGAACGAAGGTCACTACAAGCCCGCCAACAACGAGGTGATTTACCTCGACGGGGGTGCCTGGGTACAGGCCAGCGTCGATCTCCGCGGAACGACCGGCGTGCAGATCATCGGGCCGGGCGTTCTCTCGGGCGATGGCTGGCTGGGCGAGTACGTGAACACTCTTCCTTTCGATCAACAACTGGACTTCGCGATGATCCGGGGCGACTGGTTCGGCGGCAACGGCGCGACCGTCCGCGGGATCACGATCGTGGATTCGCCGTTCTACAATTTCTTCAGCGGCGCCACCAACGTCTCCGACGTGAAGCTCCTGTCTCCCTGGTTCTACTCGACGGACGGCTTCCAGGGGGTCAGCCACGTCGACCAGAGCTTCGCGTTCGTGGGCGACAACGTCTTCTCGCCGGGCGCGGCCGGGAACCAGAACCAAAGCGTGACGGTGACCTCTTCTTTCGCGGGGACCTCGAACAACTCGGTTTTCACCGGCGGATATCTCGGGAACGACGCGGCAAATCGCTATTCGTCGCTGGCCGACGACATCGACATCAAGACCTACGACAACGACGAGGGACTCACGGTGCCTCTCGCGGCAGCGTTTCAGATCTGGGTCGACAACAGCGATCCCACGAAGGGGTACTCGAATCAGACGTATCAGAACATCCGTATCGAAGGGAATGTCGGCGAAGGGCTGATGGAGCTGAAGAACATCGTCTACATCTTCGATCCCACGCACTCGCCCAACCCTCCGTTAGGCAACAGCTACAACCTCGTCTTCCGGAACATCACGCTGGAGGGAACGCAGAAATATCGCAGCGAGATCAAGGGGTGGGACGCGAACAACGGGTTCCACCGCGTCGTACTCGAGAACTTCCGGATCAACGGAACGCTCGTCACCGAGTCGAACCTCGCGGACTACTTCGATGTGCACACCTACGCGGACGTTCGATTCACCTCCGGTACGAGCTTCTTCACCTTGACGCCGTGCCGGATGCTGGACACGCGCGATCCTCCGGGACCCTACGGCGGTCCGGCGATCGCCGCCGGCGCCGACCGCAACTTCACCCTGCTCGGCCGGTGCGGGGTGCCACCGGGGGCGGTCGCGCTCTCGGTCAACGCGACGGTCATCCAGCCCGCCTCGGCGGGATTCCTGACGCTCTATCCGGGCGGGACCGCCGCCCCGCTCGCCTCGAGTCTCAACTATCGGGCGGGACAGATCCGCGCGAACAATGCGGTCTTGACGCTTGGGCCGGGGGACAACCTCGCCGTTCACTGCGGGCAGCCGACCGGAACCACTCACTTCGTGCTCGACGTGAACGGGTATTTTCAGTGAGGGGCGACGCAAGGTTGCGGCGGGAACGCCTGTTCCGGGCTTGCCCGGTCGACCTCGTTTCCGGGCTCCTTCTCGTCGGAAGCAGGCGCGGGGATCCGAAGGGCGGAGACGCAGGCTAGGAGGCGGTCTCGCGCCCTCTCTGCAGGAGCTCGGCGAGGACGTCGCTCCGGACCGGCTTC
Source organism: Acidobacteriota bacterium (assembly GCA_046732075.1). GTDB lineage: Bacteria > Acidobacteriota > Thermoanaerobaculia > UBA5066 > Gp7-AA6 > Gp7-AA6. The sequence continues at coordinate 2,580 of JBKPMI010000261.1, forward strand.
AGCAGGTGGTGGTCGATCCCGGCCTCCGCGGAAAGCCGCCGGTCCTCCTCCTGGCCGAATCCGGTCAAGGCGACGATGAGGACGTCTTTTCCCAGCCTTTCCCGGATCCGCCGTCCGACCTCGTAGCCGTCCATCTCCGGCAGCCCGATGTCGAGGAGCACCGTGTCCGGCCGGAAGTCCTCGCAGCGCGAGAACGCGGCCACTCCGTCGTAGGCCGTGATCACCTCGTGCCCCTGCATCCGGAGGAGGACCGCCAGTCCCTCCGCGGTGTCGCGGTGGTCTTCGACGATCAACACCTTCCGACAGATCTCCGCCTGGCCGGGAGCACCCGCCGGGGCGGGACGGGCCGTTGCCCCGGGCTCCCCCGAAAGCGGCAGCGAAACGACGAACTCGCTTCCCCGGTCGGGCCCGGCGCTCCGGACCTCGACCGTTCCGCCGTGGAGCTCCACCATTCTCCGGACGAGGGTCAGCCCGATTCCGAGACCCCCCTGGGCACCCCGCCCACTCTCAGCGCCGGCCTGAGTGAAGAGGTCGAAGACGCGGTCGAGCATTTCCGCGGGGATGCCGACGCCGTCGTCTCGGACCTGCAGGACGGCCCGGCCGGAGCGGGCCGCGAGGTCCACCGAGATGGTCCCGTTCTCCCGCGTGAACTTCAACGCGTTCTGGAGGAGGTTGGCGGCGATCTGGCCGATCCTTGTGGAGTCTCCTTCGACCGGCAGGGACGTCTCCGGCAGGGAAACGACGAACCGGCGCTTCTGCTCCTCGATCAGCGGGCGGTAATAGTCGACGACGCCCGAGATCAGCGACCGCAGGTCGACGGTCTCGCGCGCCAGCTCGATTTTTCCGTTGACGATGCGGGAGACGTCCAGGAGGTCGTCCACCATGCGGGCGAGGTGGCGGACCTGGCGCGAGATGATCCCGCGGGCCCACTTCACCCGCGGCTCCGGCCCGCCCAGCCGGTTCAGGATGTCGATCGCGTTGCCGATGGCCGCCAGGGGCACGCGGAGCTCGTGCGCCAGCGTCGCGAGGAACTCGTCCTTCCGTCGGTTGGCCTCGCGCCAGCTCTTCTCGGAGGCGGCAATCGAGGCGTGCAGCTTCTGCTCGGTCAGGTCGGTCACGATGACGCAGTACCCGGAGACCACGTCGTCGTGGAACCGGTTCACCGCGAGCTGCGCGGAGACGCCCCGTCCGTCCCGGCGGCGGAGTGAAATCTCGCCGTGGCCGGCGCCGTTCTCCGCGAGCAAGGCGTCGAACGCGGTCCCGTCGTCCGGCTCGACGAAATCCCGGAAGGAGCTTCCCCGGAGGGCTTCCGCGGGGGTGCCGACGATCTCCGCGAGTCGCGGGTTCGCATAGAGGATGGTGCCGTCGGCCGCGACCGTAGCGGCTCCCTCGCCCATTCCCTCCACCATCAGGCGGTACGGCGGATCGGCGCTCCGGAGAGCGTAGATTTTCTCGCCGAGCTTCTCGGAGACGACGAAGGCGTCGACCTCTCCGTTTCGGATCGCGGCCATGACCGCGGTCGGCTCCGCCAGTTGGCTGCGCAGCCACTCGATCTCGGCTTCCAGCAAACGCTCGCGAGGAACTTCGGTATCCGCCATGTCGGGTTCCTTTTCGTCTCCTGGGATTACGACGCTCTCGGACGGACGTCGAGACCGACCAGCACGCGCTCCGTGTTGGACAGGTCTCCGATGATCTTCCGCATCGGAATCGGCACCCTTCGAACCAGGGTGGGGATGGCCAGGATCTGGTCGCCCCGCGCGAGCTGGGGGTTTTCGAGCAGATCGACGACCTGGATGGAGTAGCGACCCTCCAGGTACTCCTGGCAGAACCTCTTCAGGTTCGCGAGCGCCGCGAGCGAGCGCGGCGTCTGTCCCGCGACGTAGAGCCGCAGGTCCCACTTCTCCTCAGGATTGCCCCGGTCCTCCGCCGCGGTGGCGCGCGGAGTCTGCGGAGCCGACTGGCGGCTCACTTGCGGACCCTCTCCCGGTTGCGCGGTCGCCTCCCGCTGGACTCGGCGGCGCTCCGCGGCGCGTTCGCGGGTCTCTTCCGCACCTGTCGTTTCCCATCGGCAGCGTCGCCCAGGCGGATACCGTTTTCGGTCAGCTCGAACGCCCGGACCCGATTGGAGTGGGCCATTCCGCGGGACTTCAGGACGGAGAGGAACCGATTCCGTTCGCCGCCCGACTCCACTGTTTCGAGAAGAATCCACGTGTCGACGATCGAGGAGATCCCGGCCTGGGACACCTCGCGAGGCCCCCCGCCCGAGGTGAGCGTCGTCAGCACGGTCGTGATCTGCGCCGACTTCAGGAAGTCGATCAACCGCATCAGCATGGCCTCGGCCGCCGCCTCGGTCCCGCCGCGCGACAGGTTCGTGATCGGATCCACGACGACGAGTCGGGGCTGGAAGCCGCGAACCTCGCGATAGATCCGCGTCAGGTGGGCCTCGAGCCCCTGGAGCGTGGGCCGCGCCGCCTGCAGCCGCAACAGCCCCTTCCGGAGGGGAGAGGCCAGGTCGATTCCGACCGAGCGCATGTTGCGCGTGATCTGGTCGGGCGACTCCTCGAAGGCGAAGTAGAGGACCCGTTCCCCCCGCCGGCACGATGCCTCCGCGATCTGGGCGGCGAGAGTCGACTTTCCGGTTCCCGCGGTCCCCGAGACGAGGACGGTCGCGCCCCGGTAGACGCCCCGGCCTCCGAGCACCTCATCCAGGCCCGGGACTCCGGTCGAAATGCGTTCGGACGGGGCGGCGTGGTCGAGCCGCGCGCCCGTGATCGGCAGGACCTCGATCCCGTCTTCGTCGATCAGGAAGGGGAACTCGTTGGTCCCGTGGCTCGTCCCGCGGTACTTGACGATGCGCAGGCGGCGCGTCGCGATCTGGTCCGTGACGCGGTGGTCGAGGAGGATGACGCAGTCGGAGACGTACTCCTCGAGCCCGTGCCGCGTGAGCGTCTTGTCCCCCCGCTCGGCAGTCACGATGGCGGTGACGCCGCGATCCTTCAGCCAGCGGAAGAGATGTCGCAGCTCGGCCCGGAGGATCGCCTCGTTTCCCAGGCTGGCAAAGAGCACCTCGAGCGTGTCGAGGACGACGCGTTTCGCGCCGATCGAGTCGATCGCGTACCCGAGCCGGATGAAGAGAGCCTCCAGGTCGTACTCGCCGGTCTCCTCGATCTCGCTGCGATCGATCTCCACGTGGTCGATCAAAATCTTCTTCTGCGAGACGAGCCGGTCGACGTCGAACCCGAGCGACCGCACGTTCTGCGCGAGCTCGCCGGGGGTCTCCTCGAATGCCATGAAAACGCCGGGCTCGCCCTGCTCCGAGGCGCCCCGCACCAGGAATTCCATCGCCAGAAGAGTCTTGCCGCAGCCGGCCGCGCCGCACACCAGGGTCGGGCGCCCACGGGGGAGCCCTCCTCCCGTGACGGCGTCGAGCCCCGCGATGCCCGTGGCCGCCTTGGGCAGGGACAGGGAGTCGGAGGCGCGTCGCCGCGGCGCGGAGCGGGGTGGGTTCATTCCAGGTCGGGTCTTTGTTTCGGCTCTGTTTTCGACCGCAGTCTATGTTCGGCTTTCCCGGAGTCCAAGCGGTTTTGCCGATCCGGCGTCCGCGATCGCCGAGCCCCAATTTCTGAAGAATTTCGTCCCGAATCTGCGAAAGTGGCGCGCATGTCCGGACGTGGAAAGCGGCTCGCGGGCGTGGGCGTCGCGACGCTCTTCCTGGCGTATGCGCTGGTCCTCTTCCACCACACCGACTTCGCGGTCGGCGGCGCCGACAGCTCGGGGTACCTGAACGCGGCGCGGCTCTTCTCGGAAGGCCGCGTGACGACGCCCATCCGCGGGCTTCAGAGACTGGGCTTCGGCCCCGAATTCGCCGAATCCTTCGTCCCGCTGGGCTTCACTCCGGGGCCGCGTCCCGGGACGATGGCGCCCAGCTACCCGCCGGGATTGCCGCTGCACATGGCCCTCGCGGCCCGCGTCGGCGGCTGGAGCCGCGCTCCCTTTTTCGTGAGCCCGATCGCGGCGCTCGTCTGCCTCGTCCTCATCTACCGGCTGGGCCGGGAGGTCGGCCTGCCGCCGGCTCTCTCGCTCGCGGGCTCGGCGCTCCTCGGTTTCTTTCCGACGTTCGTCTTCCAGGCGGTGCAGCCGATGAGCGACGTGGTCGCGACCGCGTGGGCGCTCGGCGCGGTCTGCGCGGCGTACCGGGCGCGCGCGCTCTCGAGCGCGCCGTGGGCGGCGGCGGCCGGCGCGGCCTTCGGGATGGGAATTCTCGTCCGTCCGACGAACGTCCTCGTCTTGGCGCCGCTCCTCTTTCTGCTTCCCCTTCGAGGAAAGACCTGGCTCGCCTTCGCCGCCGGGGGCGCTCCGTTCGGCGCGTTCCAGCTCGCGTACGGCGCCGCGGCCTTCGGCAGTCCGTGGAAGACGGGTTATCGCTCGCTGCTCGCGGAGGGACTGGCCTGGTCCAACTTCCCGGCCCGCGCGCGCCACTACGCGTACTGGACGGCGCTGCTCTTTTCGCCACTCGTGCCGCTCGGCGGGATCGCGCTCGCGGCCGACCGCCGCGAGTCGCTCCGCAATCGGGCGGCCCTGCTCTCGTGGTTCGCGGCGTTCTTCCTCTTCTACGCCTTCTATGCGCCCTACGAGGCCTGGTGGTACACGCGCTTCCTGCTGCCCGCGTATCCAGCGCTGATCGTGGGAGCGCTGGTGGCGGTGCGCGACTTCGTCGTTGGTTTTGCTCCGACGGCGAGGACCTGGCGCAAGGCGGCGGCCGCGCTTCTCGTTACCCTCGCGCTCGCCGCCGAGATCCGATACGTCGCGAAGGAGAAGGTTCACAAGTTCTACAAGGGCGAACGGTTCTATCCCGAAGCCGCGGCGATGGCGCGCCGACTCCTGCCGCCAAATGCCGTCGTCCTCTCGATGCAGATGAGCGGCGCGCTCCACTACTACACGGATCTCCCGTACGCGATGTGGAACTGGATGGACGCGCAACGGTTCGCGGTGCTGCGCGTCTCGACCGAAAGTCGGGGGTTCCGCTGGTACTCGCTCCTCGCGCCCTTCGAGGTCCCGGAGGTCGACAAGATCGCGCCTGACGTCGAGTGGCGGGAGATCGGCCGCGTGGAGGACGTCAGCCTGCGGGAGCTCCGGACCGCCGCGCCCCGATGAAGATCCGGAAGTCCGGGTCGATGACCCCCGCGTCCGTCAGGCGCTCTTCGGAGGAGCAGAGGCGAGCCATCACCATGTCGTCCCAGGGGTCGCCCGGCCGGAAGTTCGTCACGATGCCGAAGAGGAGCGGGTTCAGGAGCCCTCCGCCGTAGAGGTACTCCTTCTCGGAGCGGAAGAATCTCCGGGCGAGCGGCATCACGTCCTCGCTCCGCACGGCCTCGGTCGGGTCGTCGATCATGAGTTGGCGTTCGTCGAGGCGCTCCCGACGCCAGAGGATGTGTCC
>JBKPMI010000262.1:0-3761 GCA_046732075.1 Acidobacteriota bacterium
CACCCGCACCGTCGGCGGCCATCATCCAGAGCTCCATTTGCCCCGGCTCTCCGACGGGCGACCGGTTGAAGACGATCGATTGCCCGTCCGGCGACCACTTCGGCTGCCGGTGCAGAAACGCTGCGTCGGTCGTGAGCGGATACCCTGCCTGGCCCGGGTCGAGTCTCCAGACTTGGCCGCCGCTCTCGTAGACGACCGACCGTCCGTCGGGGGACAGGCTCTTCCACTCGATGTCGTTGTTGCCGGAAGTCAGGGTCTTCACATCGCCGGTCGGCCGACCGAGCTCGGCGTCGAACGGGAGCGTCTCGAGGTTGAACGTCTGTTCGAGCGCGGTGAACGCGATCTGCCTTCCGTCGCGCGAGATCGTGGCCTGGGTGTCGACGCCGCGTCCCACCGTGAGCGGCTCGGCCGGGCGGTCGGGCACGCCCGTCGCCGGCGAGAACGGAATCCTCCAGAGCGAGTAGTTCTTTCCGGGATCCCCGTTCGAATAGACGATGGAGCGGCCGTCCCGCGACCAGATTGGACGCCTTCCCCGGGAGAGCAGCCGGGCTTCGCCCCCGGAGCTGGCGACGACGTGCACCCGGAACTCCTCCGCCTGGAAGAGGATCCACTTCCCGTCCGGAGAAACGGTCGGATACAGCATGAAGCGGTAGGTGGCAACTCCGCTCGGGGAGCGGATCGGCAACTCCTGCGCCTGCCCGCCGGAGGCCGGGACGCGGAGGATCTTTTTCTTGAAGGCGCCGCCACCCATGAAGACGAGGGAGGAGCCGTCCGACGACCAGGACGGGAAGTTGCCTTTCTCGGCGATTCTCCGTGGGTTTCCCCCGAGAGCCGGCATCACCCAGATGTCGCCGCCGGTCGGGGGCACACCGAAGTTCTCGTAGACAAGATGAGTCGCGCTTCCGCGCGTCGAGACGAAGGCGATCTGCTTTCCGTCCGGCGAAAATGCGGGCTGGACGTCGTCGGCCGGGTTGTTCGTGATGTTGACGTCGGGTCCGCCGGAAACCTGCTTGAGAAAGATCTCGAAGTTCCCGGTCCGGTCCGAGACGTAGGCGATGGTCTCGCCGTCCGGGGAGAACGTGGGTTCGCCCTCGTATCCGGGGCCCGACGTCAGCGGGGTGATCGTGACGTCGGCGAGGCTCGACGCCGCGGGCCGCGCTCCGGATCGGCCCAGGTACCAGGCGCCGGCCACGATCGAGCCCAGCGCCAGCGCTCCCAGGACCCAGGGGAGAGGTCGCGGCTTCGGAGCCGACAACACGGCGGCCGGAGTTCCCGTTCTCGCGATCCCGGACTCCGCGATGCGCCGGGCGCGTCGGAGGTCGAGGGCGAAGTCGCCGGCGTGCTGGTAGCGCTCCGCGGGTTCCTTCGCGAGCGCCTTGCCGAGGATCTCGAGCGCCTCGGGCGGAACCCGCGGGTTGCGCTCCGCGGCCGAGACCGGCTCCTCGTTGATGATGGCGTGAAGCGTCTCGACGGCGCTCTTCCCGGAGAACGGCCGCTGTCCGGTCAGCGCCTCGTAGAGGACGAGCCCCAGCGAGAAGACGTCCGTCCGGTGGTCCACGGTCTGGCCCCGCGCCTGCTCCGGCGACATGTACGCCACCGTTCCGAGGATGACGCCGGTGCCGGTTCTGGCGCCGGAGCCCTGCGGGGTCTCGGCGACGGTCGCCATCTCGCTCGCCAGGAGCGGCGCCGTCTGCCGCTCGACGAGCTTCGCCAGGCCGAAATCGAGGATCTTGAGCTGGCCCTGGCGGTTGACGACCAGGTTCTCGGGCTTGATGTCGCGGTGAACGATCCCGGCTTCGTGCGCGGCTGCCAGGGCCGAGGCCGCCTGCGCCGTCAGGTCGAGCGCGCGGCGGACTTCGATCTTCCCGGCGTCGAGAACGTCCCGCAGGCTCTGCCCGTCGATGTACTCCATGGCCAGGAAATCCCGGCCGTCGGCAGAGCCGATGTCGTAGATGGTGACGATGTTCGGATGGTTCAGAGCGGAGGCGGTTCTCGCCTCCTGGGCGAAACGGCGGCGGGCTTCGACGTCCACGGTGACGCCTTCGGGCAGGAGCTTCAGGGCGACCTTGCGTCCGAGCCGCGTGTCTTCCGCGAGAAAGACCTCTCCCATCCCTCCCTGACCGAGCTTTCGGAGAAGCTCGTAGTGAGAGAGAGACGACCCCGGCTTCGGGTTCGCGTCGCGTCCTTCGAGAGTCGTGGGGAAAGGTTATCAGTCCCGGGCCGAACGACGTGCGTCGACTTCGGTCACTCCGCTTTGATCATCACGAGGAGCATCTGAAATCGAGTGATCGCCTTGACGGCGTGCGGCTGCCGGGCCGGAAGTTTCAGGAGCTGGCCGGCCTGGAGGCGGTGCGGGGCGCCGGAGATCGTGATCTCGGCCTCGCCCTCGATCATCCACACGAGGGCGTCGAATGGGGCGGTGTGCTCGCTGAGGCCCTCGCCCGCATCGAAGGCGAACGCCGTGACGCTCCCTCCGGACCCCTTGACCAGGGTGCGACTGACGACCGCGCCCGTCTGATACCGGACCACATCCGATTGGGACGCGACACCGGTCAGGCCGGCCGAACCGTCATTTTTCGAAGTCATGTTTACCGGAGGATCGGCAGCCAGCCGCGCGTCATGAAGTCCGAGAGCGTCAGCGCCAGCAGGATCGCGAGCCAGAAGAGGCCGCCGGCGATCACGATCTGGGTCAGCCGCGGGCTGTACTTCACGTGCATGAAGAACAGGACGACGAGGGTCGCTTTCAGGAAGGCGATCCCGAGCGCGACCACGGTGTTCCAGGGACCGAGGTCCAGGAACGAGACCGCGGTGGTCGTCGCCGTCAGCACGATGAGCGCGGCGAAGACCGCGAAGTAGACGCGGGGCGGGACGACGTGTTGCGACATCAGTGCAGATGTCTCCCGATCAGGTAGAGCAGCGGAAACAGGAAGATCCACACGATGTCGACGAAGTGCCAGTAGAGGCCGGAGACCTCTACCGGCGTGTAGTAGCCGGGACCGTAACGACCCTTGCGCGCCTGGAGCACGAGAACCGTCAGCAGACCGATGCCGATGATCATGTGGGCCGCGTGGAGGCCGGTCATCGTGAAGTAGAGCGAGAAGAAAATCTCGGCCGGCCGCGCGTCCGGACCCGGGAATCGGAAGCCGGCCCCCGGGACCAGGTGGTCGTGAAACTTGTGCGTGTACTCGACCGCCTTCACCCCGAGGAAGGTGCCCCCGAGCGCCATGGTCGCGAGCAGGAAGAGGATGATCGCCTTGCGGCGCCCGAGCGCCGCGGAGTAGACCGCGAGTGCCATCGTCAAGCTCGAAATGATCAGGACCGCGGTGTTGAACGTCCCGAGGGTGATGTCGAGGTGCCGGCTGGCTTCCGCGAACGCCACGGGATATCGGGAGCGGTAGACCGTGTAGGCGAGGAAGAGGCCGCCGAAGAAGAGAATCTCGGTCACCAGGAAGACCCACATGCCGAGCGACGAGGCGTCGCGCTGCTGCTCCATCGAGTCGAAGTGGTGCTGGAGGTCGCGCGAACCGGCGTGGCCGGTCGGAGCCGCGGAGGCGGCCGTGTCAGCCAACGACTTCGACCTCCTCCGGAGAGTACTGGTAAGGGTCGCCGGTCACGACGGGAGTGACCGCGAAGTTCTCGGTCGGCGGCGGCGAGGGTGTGTCCCACTCGAGGCCGGTCGAGCCCCAGGGGTTCGCGGACGCGGCTTTTCCGTAGCGCATCGACCAGATCAGATAGATGAGCGGAACGACGTACCCCACTCC
>JBKPMI010000263.1:0-3553 GCA_046732075.1 Acidobacteriota bacterium
GGACGAGGCGGAGCGGGCGATCGCGGCGGCGCGGGAGGACGAGCGGCGAGCGCAGGCCGAGTTGTCCGCGACCGCGGCCCGACTGGAGGAAAGGCGCACCGCCGCCCAGCGCCTGGCGCGGGAGGCCGACGCGGCCGACGCAGAGCGCGGAGGTCTCACCCGCGAGTCGGAGGCGCTCGCCGCGCAGCGACGGGCGTTCGAAGAGGAGGAGAGCCGCTGGGAACGGTCGGAACTCGAGACCCGCGAACGCGCCGAGTCGCTCGCCGGCGGGCTCCCGGAGGCGCGAGCTGCCGCGACGTCCGCCGCCGAGGAGCTGGCTCACCGGCGGACGGAGGCGGAGGTCGCCGCCGAGCGGCGGAGGTCGCTCGAGAGCGCTCTCGCCGCGCTCGAAGAGTCGCAGCGCCTTTTCGAGCGGCGCGCCCGCGCGGCCAACGAAGAGATCGAGCAGATCGCGGCGCGGGCGCTCGAGCTCACGCGCGAAGAGCAGGAGACCCGGGAACGTCGGGGAGCGAACGTCGTCGCACGGGACGAGCGCGCGGCCGAGCTCGAGGTCGCGTCCCGCCGGTCGGAGGAATTCCTCCGGGCTGCCGAGACCGGCGAGGAGACGGCGAAGTCCGCCCGGGCCCGGCTCGACTCGACGCGCGAGGCCCGCTTCGAGGCCGAGGTGGCCGCCACGCGGTCGGCGTCCGACCTCGAGCACCTGGTCGCGCAGACCCGCGAGGAGTTCGGCGTGGACCCGACCGAGCTCCCGTCGCCGGAGGACCGGTCCGAGGAAGCGCTCGCCCGGCTCGAGACGGAGGCGACCGAGCTTGCGGCCTCGATCGAGAGACTCGGGCCGGTCAACCTCCTCGCCTGGGAAGAGCACCGCACCGAGACTGAGCGGCTCACGTTCCTGACCACGCAGCGGGACGATCTCGTACGCGCCGTCGCCGAGCTTCAGGATTCGATCCGGAAGATCAACGCGACTTCGGCGGAACGGTTCTCGCACGCCTTCCACGAGATCAACGCGAACTTCACCGGGACCTTCACTCGGCTCTTCCGCGGCGGCACCGCCGAAATGCGGCTCCTCGACGAAAACGATCCCCTCGAATCGGGGGTCGAGATCATCGCCCAGCCGCCGGGGAAGCGGAACCAGTCGATCCTGCTCCTCTCCGGAGGGGAAAAGGCGCTCACCGCGATCGCGCTCCTGATGGCGATCTTCCGGTATCGCCCCTCCCCTTTCTGCATCCTGGACGAGGTCGACGCGCCGCTCGACGAGGCGAACATCGACCGCTTCACGAACCTCCTGCGCGAGATGACCGACGACACGCAGTTCATCGCGATCACGCACAACAAGCGGACCATGGAGACGGCGGACGCCATGTACGGCGTCACCATGGAAGAGCCCGGCTGCTCGAAAGTGGTTTCGGTCCGGTTCGACTGAAGAAGGGACACGGGACACGGGACAGGGGACACGGGACAAGGAATAGGATTCTCGGCCGGGGCCGTTCTGCCGATCACATGCGCAAATCACTTCTCGCGCTCGCGCTGACGCTCGTCTGCGCGGTGGCTCTCGGCCAGGCCTCGACCAAACACGAGGAGCCGGGGGGCGCGTACACCGGAGAGCTGGCCGTCGACGCCGACGCCCTCGCGCGGCTGGCGGCGCTGACCGGGCCGGCTCCCTGCGTGGGCGGGCGCGCCGCGGACATGTTCGCCTGCGAGGCGGTCGACCTGGAGAGCTTCGTGGCCCTCGCCGATCTGCGCGCGGGCGCGCGCTCGGGCAGCAACCTCTGGGGGTTCGTGGACCTGGACGACCACCGGGAGTACGCCGTGATGGGAGTCAACAACGGCACCGCGGTGGTCGAGGTGACCGACCCCGCGCACCCCCGCGTCGTTGGCTCGGTGGCGGGACCCGTCTCGGCCTGGCGCGAGGTCAAGGTCTATCAGCCGTGGAACGCGAACCTCGGCCGACACGACGCCTACGCCTACGTCGTCAGCGAAGCGCCGACGGCGGGCCTCCAGATCCTCGATCTCTCGAACCTTCCCGCCTCGGTCTCCCTCCTCGGCACGTTCCGCGGTTTCGACACCGCCCACACGCTCTTCGTGGCGAACGTGGACCCGGCGAGCGGCGAGCCCAACGTCCCGGACCGGGAGCCCGTCCTCTACATCGAGGGCTCCGACCAGGCGTTCCTGTCCCTCGACATCTCGGACCCACGGATCCCGCGCATTACGGGACACCTCTACAACTCGTACGTCCACGACATCTGGGCGGGCGTCTTCCGCGGGGCTCGCGCCGCGCCGTGCGCCGCGCCGCACGACCCCTGCGAGGTCGTCGTCGACTGGGGCGCCGACGCCATCCGGATCGTCGACTTCACGTCCCGGCCGAACCCGGTCATCCTGTCGGTCTTCACTTATCCGGAGCTGGGTTACGCGCACTCCGGGTGGATCTCGCGCGACGGGAACTACGTCTTCAGCTTCGACGAGCTCGACGAGCTGCACGGCACCGAGAACTCCCGGATCCGCGTCATCGACATCTCGGACCTCGCCCACCCCTCTCTCGCGGCCGTCTGGGCGAGCACGACGCGCGCGATCGAGCACAACGGGTACGTCGTCGGCGACAAGCTTTACGTGTCGTACTACGAGCACGGCGTGACGATCCTGGACGTCACGACGCCGACTTCCCCGCGGCAGGTCGGGTTCTTCGACACGTTCCCGTCCGAGGAAGAGGCCGACTTCCACGGCGCCTGGGGCGTCTACCCGTTCCTGCCGAGCGGGACCATTCTCGTGAGCAGCATCGACGGCGCCGGCGGTCTCTTCGTTCTGCGCGAGTCGGTGGCGGCGGCGGCCCCTCCGGGCGGCCCCCGAGCCCCGGTCCTGCCGGTCCATCCGCGCTCGCGAAACCCCCGCGAAGTCTCCCTTTCCCGTTGACGCCGGCCGCCGGCATTCCTTAGACTCCGTCGTCCTTTTCGACCATTTCGAGCCGACGTAGCTCAGTCGGTAGAGCAGCGGTTTCGTAAACCGCAGGTCGTCGGTTCAAGTCCGACCGTCGGCTCCAGGTTTTCCATCCGGGATCCAAACGGAAAGAGAGGGATCCAATGCCGCGACGCCGCCCCGGAACCATCCTCGGGACCTCGACTTTCGCGATCCTGCTCGTCCTCTCGGCCGTCCCCGCGCGCGCCGACGACATGTACCTTCAGCTCGGCGACGTCGCCGGGGACGTGACCACGGCTCCTTTCCAGAACTGGATCAATATCGCGTCCTGGAGCTGGGGGGCGACCAACTCGACGACCGTGGCCTCAGGCACCGGATATTCCGCGGGGAAGGCGGCCGTGTCCGCCCTGACGCTGATGAAATCCGCGGATTCCGGAACTCCGCGGCTGGTGGACGCCGTCGTTCGAGGAGTGCACTTTCCAAAGGCAGCGCTCGCCGTCCGGAGATCGAGTGACGGCTGGGAGTACCTGCGGATCCGGCTCGAGGTCGTGTTGGTAACTTCCGACCAGCTGTCCGCGGTCTGTGAACGACCGGCGGAAAGCGTCGCCGTGACCTTTGCCCGGTATGTCCTCGACTACAAGCC
>JBKPMI010000264.1:0-6879 GCA_046732075.1 Acidobacteriota bacterium
CCTTCTGCGTGCCCTCGCACTTTCCGAGATAGCGGGGGTCGCGCGCGTCGAGTGTCCGCAGGCCGAACGGGGTCAGGAGATGCCGCCGGACCGACCAGTACACGGCGCGCGCGCGGTGGGGCGGGAGGAGGTCCTCGGAGAGAGAGACGGCGAAGATCTGGTTCGGGCGCAAGCTCCGGTCGGGACCATCGTTGCCCACGACGTCGAAGAGGCGCTGGTCCTCCTCCGACCAGAACGTTTCGTTGAAATGACGGCCGACCCGCCAGGCGTCCGCCTCGAGGTCGCGCGCGCGGGCGTTTTCCGCGGAGAGCCGCTCCAGCCGGGCCGCCGCCTTCAGCGCGGCGTGCCACAGCGCGTTGACTTCGACCGGACGGCCCCGGCGGGGCGTCACCGGCTGGCCGTCCACGACCGCGTCCATCCACGTCAGGGCGCGACCCGGCTCTCCGCCCGTGACGAGAAGGTCGGGGCCGACGGAGATGCCGAACGCGGTGCCCTTCCGGTACGACGCGATCACGTCGCGAACGGCGCCGATGAGCGGCGACGGCTTCGATGGATCTCTCCGCAGCCGCCCGAAGGCCTCGACCGCGAGAACGAACCACAGCGGAGCGTCGATCGCGTTGTACTCGGGCTCCTCCCCGTCGCCCGGGAAGTTGTTCGGCAGCAGGCCACCGCGCCGGTATCGCGCGAACGAGTTCAGGACGCGGGCGAAGGAGCGGTAGCGGCCGGTCGCGTGCGCGAGCCCGGGCGCCGCGATCATGGCGTCGCGGCCCCAGTCGGCGAACCACGGGAACCCCGCGAGGATCGTGGCATTCCCGTCACCGGGCTCGACGAGAAAGGATTCCGCGTGCCGCGCGAGCTCGTCGAAAGAGGAATCGCCCGTCCGGGGAAACACGTCCCGGCGCGCCCGCTCCGATTCCCGGAGGACCTCGGGGTCGTCGTCCGTCTTCTCGGTCGAGAACACGAGGTCCGCCGACGCTCCCGGCGCGAGCTGCCACGTCCACGAGAGCGGGCTCCAGAGGTCCTCCTCGGCGTCGTAACCGCGCTCGGCCTCGACCGAGTAGCGAAAGTTCCGGAACCAGTCGGGCTCGGACCTTCCCGCGGCGCCCGGTGCGCGCATGTGGAGCGGAGGAAGGCCCTCCGTGGGTCGGACGAGCGCCGAGTCTCCGGCGATCTCGACCTTCGCCGTGAATCCGTTCTCCCGCTGGAGTCCGTGGAGGTCGCGAAAGGCGAGGAGCGGGCGCACGCGAAGCTCGATCCGCCGGTCGCCGTGGTTCGTCCAGCGGACGAGGCTCACGGAGCGGCCCCGCGGAACGCAGAGGGAGCGTTCGACGCGGAAGCGATCGGTCTCGTGGCGCCACACGGGGAAGGGCTCCAGCGCGAACCGCGTCAGGCTGGAGCGTCCCTCGGGATAGGTCACGTCCCGGTAGATCTGCGTCGAGATTCCGGTCGACGTGCCGCCCTCGCGCACGAACTCCTCGCAGCCCGCCACGATCATCCAGCGCCGGCGCGGGGGAGGGATCGCCGGCGCAAACCAGCCGTGGTACTTCCGCGTGCGCGCGCCGACGGCCGTGCCGCACGCGAAACCCCCCAGTCCGTCGGTCTCGAGCCACTCGAGCGAAAGTCCGCGCGCCGCGAGATCCGCGCCGGACCAGACGAGCGGGTTCTGACCGAGGGGGTTCCGAACGTCCCGTTCCAGAGCGGTGCCGGGGTCGTCCATGCTCTCCGCGGGGAACCTCCTGGCGCGATTATTCCTCAAGGGAAATTCGCGCGGAAAGTGGCCGCAGGCGGCCTTTCCGCGGATCGCGACGCCGCGCGGGAGCGTAATAAGATCCGAGCGCTCTCTTCGAGACGAAGAGCGGCGGGCCTCGGAGGACGATTTGAGCACCGTGCGTGAGTCCCTGGATGAGCTCTGCGTCGACACGATCCGCACGCTCGCGATCGACGCCGTCCAGAAGGCGAACTCGGGACACCCCGGCCTTCCTCTGGGCGCCGCGCCGATGGCGTACGTCCTCTGGTCTCGACACCTCAAGCACAATCCCCGCGATCCCCTCTGGCCGGACCGCGACCGTTTCGTCCTGTCGGCGGGGCACGGCTGCATGCTCTGGTACTGCCTGCTGCACCTGACCGGTTACGACCTCTCGATGGACGACCTGAAGTCCTTCCGACAGTGGGGCAGCCGCACGCCGGGACATCCCGAGTACCGCGTGACTCCGGGGATCGAGGCCACGACGGGTCCGCTCGGCCAGGGCACCGCCAACGCGGTGGGAATGGCGATGGCCGAGCGCTACCGGGCGGGCCGGTTCAACCGGCCGGGCCAGGAGATCGTGAACCACCGCACGTTCGCGATCGTGTCGGACGGCGACCTGATGGAAGGGATCTCGGGCGAGGCCGGTTCGCTCGCCGGGCACCTCGGCCTGGGCAAGCTCACCTACCTGTACGACTCGAACCACGTCTCGCTGGACGGACCGACCTCGATGACGTTCACCGAGGACGTCGGAAGGCGCTACGAGGCCTACGGCTGGCAGGTCCTGCGCGTCGAGGACGGCAACACGAACCTCGACGCGATCGACCACGCCCTCCACGAGGCCGAGAGCGACCCCTCGAGGCCGAGCCTGATCATCGTCCGGACCACGATCGGCTACGGGTCGCCGCACAAGGCCGGTACGTCGGAGGCGCACGGCAGCCCGCTCGGCGAGGAAGAGGTCGTCGCGACGAAGAAGGCGCTGGGCTGGGAGCACGAGGAGCCCTTTTACGTGCCGGCGGACGCGCTCGAGCACTTCCGCACGGCGATCGCGCGCGGAAAGGAATACCAGTCGGACTGGCAGGAACGCTTCGACGCATGGGCGCGGAGTAACCCGGATCTCGCCGACGAGTGGCGGAGGTCGAGCTCCGGAGAGCCGCCGGCCGGGTGGGACGCCGACCTTCCGAGCTGGAAGGCGGGTGAGAAGGAAGCGACGCGGGCCGCGGCGGGCAAGGCGCTGAACGCGATCGCAAAGAAGGTGCCCTGGGTCCTGGGGGGCGACGCCGACCTCTCGGTCTCCACGTCGACGAAGCTGAAGGACGAAGCGGATTTCGACGGCCGGACCGGCGGGGGGCGCAACATCCACTTCGGCGTGCGCGAGCACGCGATGGCGGGGATCGCCAACGGCATGGCGTACCACGGCGGCGTCCGGCCGTTCGTGGCCACGTGCTTCTGCTTCTCCGATTACATGCGGCCGTCCGTGCGCATCGCCGCGCTCTCCGAGCTCCCCGTCGTGTTCGTGTGGACACACGACTCGATCGGTCTCGGCGAGGACGGCCCCACGCACCAGCCGGTCGAGCACCTGGCGTCGCTGCGGGCCATGCCGGGCTTCACGGTCATCCGGCCGGCCGACCCGAACGAGGCGGTGGAGGCGTGGCGCGTCGCGATCGAGCACCGCGACGGGCCGGTCGGTCTCGTCCTCTCGCGGCAGAAGCTCCCGGTCATCGACGCGTCGAAACTCGCGGGTCCGGCGGGTCTCGCGAAGGGGGCGTACGTGCTCGCCGAGTCGACGGGGGGCACGCCGCGTCTCATCCTGATCGCCTCGGGGAGCGAGGTCGCTCTCGCGCTCGAGGCGCGGCAGAAGCTGGAGTCCGAGTCGATCCCGACGCGGGTCGTGTCGATGCCGTCGTGGGAGCTTTTCGAGAAGCAGGACCCGAGGTACCGCGACGAGGTTCTTCCGCCTGCGGTCGCGGCGCGGCTTTCGATCGAGGCCGGCAGCATCCTCGGGTGGACTCGCTGGGTCGGAGATCGCGGCGCCTCCATCGGGCTCGAGCGTTTCGGCGCCTCCGCCCCGGGCGAGATCGTGCTGAAGGAGCTGGGCTTCAACGTGGAGAACGTCGTCGCCCGCGCAAAGGCGCTTCTGTGACCGGGCCATGAGAGTCGCGGTCGGCTGCGATCACGCCGGGTTCCCCCTGAAGGCCGGGGTCGTCGCGCAGCTCAGCGAGGCGGGGCACGCCGTCGAAGACCTGGGCACCGACTCGACCGACCCGGTCGACTATCCGGACTTCGCCCGTGCCGTCGCGTCCGCCGTGGTTTCGGGGCGGTGCGACCGGGGAATCGTCCTCTGCGGAAGCGGAGTGGGCGCCTCCGTCGCCGCCGCGAAGGTGCCGGGCGTCCGGGCGGCGCTCTGCCACGACACGTTCTCGGCGCGCCAGGGGGTCGAGGACGACGACATGAACGTCGTCTGTCTCGGAGCGCGGGTCATCGGCCCCGCGCTCGCCGCGGAGGTCATCCGGGCATTTCTCTCCGCGAAGTTTTCGGGGGCGGAGCGCCACGTGCGCCGCGTCGCCAAGATCCACGCAATCGAAGAGGACGCGCGCAACGGCGTGTTCGACGAAGCCAGGAGGACCTCATGAGCGCATCGAATCGGCTGAAGCGGCTGTCCGAGCTCGGGCAGAGCGTCTGGTACGACTACATCCGCCGGGACCTGATGACCACGGGCGAGCTCGCGCGCCTGATCCGCGACGACGGGCTCGCGGGCATGACCTCGAATCCCACCATCTTCCAGAAGGCGATCGCGGAGACCGACCTCTACGACGAGGACGTCCGCCGCGCCGCGGAAGAAGGAAAGGAGCCGTTCGCGATCTTCGAAAAACTCGCGGTCGACGACGTGTGCCGCGCCGCGGACCTCTTCCGGCCGGTCTTCGACGCGGCCGGCGGGAACGACGGCTTCGTCTCGATCGAGGTCGGACCGAAGCTCGCGAACGACACGGAGGGCTCGATCCGCGAGGCGCGGCGTCTCTGGTCCGAGTGCAACCGGCCGAACGTCATGGTCAAGATCCCCGGGACGGCCGCGGGCGTCCCGGCCATCCGGCAGTGCATCTCCGAGGGGATCAACATCAACATCACGCTCCTCTTCTCGGTGGCCCGGCACCGCGAGGTGATGGAGGCCTACCTGTCGGCGCTCGAGGAGCGCGTGGCGGCGGGCCGGCCGATCGACGGGCTGCGGTCGGTCGCCAGCTTCTTCGTGAGCCGCGTCGACACGAACGTGGACAAGAAGCTCGACAAGCTCGGGACCGACGCGGCGCGGCAGCTCCGCGGCAAGGCCGCCATCGCCAACGCGAGGCTCGCCTACCAGGCCTTCCGCGACGTGTTCGGTTCGCCGCGATTCGCGGCGCTGCGGGCGAAGGGGGCGGCGCTGCAGCGTCCGCTCTGGGCGTCGACCTCGACGAAGGACCCGGCGTACCCCGACCTCTACTACGTCGAGGCGCTCGTCGCCTCCGATACGGTCGACACGATGCCGCCCGAGACGTTCGCGGCGTACCGGGATCACGGCGACCCGAAGATCCGGATCTCGGACGACCTGGACGCGGCCCGCCAGGTGTTTCCGCGGCTCGCCGAGCTCGGAATCGCCGAGGCCGACGTGTCGCGCGAGCTCGAGGAAGAGGGCGTGCAGAAGTTCTCGGCATCGTTCGACTCGCTCCTGAAGGCACTGGTCGAAAAAGAGAAGGCCATGAGGGTCGCCTGAAGCTCGCCGCCGGCCCGTATTCGGACGCCTATCGCAACGCCCTGCGCCGGCTCGAAAGCGAGCGGGCGGTTTCGCGTGTCTGGTCGGGCGACGCGAGCCTGTGGAAGAGCGAAGAGGCGCACCGCCGGACGATCGAGAACGCGCTCGGCTGGCTGACGATCGCCGACCGCATGGCCGGGCAACTCCGGGGACTCCGCGAGCTCGCGGACCGCCTGCGCCCGGGCATAGACCGCGTCCTCGTGCTGGGGATGGGAGGATCCTCCCTCGCTCCTCTCGTCTTCGCCTCTTCCTTCGGCCGGCGGGAGGGATTCCCCCGGCTCGAGGTCCTCGACTCGACGGAGCCATCGAGCGTCCTCTCCGCGGCGCAGGCCGCGCCCCCGGGAAAGACGATCTACGTCGTGTCCTCGAAGTCCGGAACGACGCTCGAGCCGAATCTCTTCTTCGACTACTTCTTCTCGCTGGCCGAGGCGGAGCTGGGATCGAAGGCGGGCGAGCGCTTCGTGGTGATCACCGACCCGGGGAACCCGCTGCAGGAGCTGGCATCCTCGCGGAAGGTGGAAGCCATCGTCCTCTCCGACCCCGCGATCGGCGGCCGCTACTCGGCGCTGTCCCCATTTGGCATCGTGCCCGCCGCGCTCGCCGGAGTGGACGTCGGAGCCCTCCTCGCGGGCGCGCAGAAGATGGCGATCGCGTGTCGCGCCCCGGGCGTCGAGGAAAACCCGGGCGCGTCTCTGGGAGCCGCGATGGGAGCCTTCGCGCTCGGGGGCCGCGACAAGCTGACCTTCTCGGTCGGAGGCCCGATCGCCCGTTTCGGAATGTGGGCCGAGCAGCTCATCGCGGAGTCGACCGGCAAGGAGGGGAAGGGGATCCTGCCGGTGGAGGGCGAGCCAATGGGCGCGCCCGACGTCTACGGCGCGGACCGGTTCTTCGCTCGGATCGGGCCGGACGACGCCGAGGTCGACGGGAAGCTCGCGGCGCTCGAGCGCGCGGGCCATCCGGTCGTGCGTTTCAACGTCAGCGACCCGCTCGAGCTCGGCGCGGAAATGTTCCGCTGGGAGTTCGCGACCGCGGCTGCCGGCTCGCTTCTCGGGATCAACCCGTTCGACCAGCCGAACGTCCAGGAGGCGAAGGACCGCACGAACGAGATCCTGTCGGGAAAGGCTGCGGGCGGGAGGGGCTCCGCGCCGGGGCCGGCGTCTCCGGCGGAGCTCGTCGACTCGTTGCGTCCCGGGGACTACTTCGCGATCACGGCGTATCTCCCCTCGACCGCGGAGAACGAGAAGCGCCTCGAGAAAGTCCGGCTGCCCGTCCGCGACGGCCGGCGGGTCGCGACCACCGTCGGTTTCGGGCCGCGGTTCCTCCACTCCACGGGGCAGTTCCACAAGGGGGG
>JBKPMI010000265.1:0-4982 GCA_046732075.1 Acidobacteriota bacterium
AGTGCGTCGAAGACCTTCTTGACCGCGGCGGGCACGGCGATCCCGACGACGACCCCGATCGCTCCACCGATCACCGACAGCGTCGTCGCCTCCGTCAGGAACTGCAGAATGATGTCCCGGCGAAATGCACCAACGGCTTTCCGGACGCCGATCTCGCGGGTCCTTTCGGTCACCGACACCAGCATGATGTTCATGACTCCCACGCCGCCGATCAGGAGCGAGACGAACGCGATGAACACCATCGCCAGCGTGATCCCGCTCGTGATTCCCTGGAAGCTCTCGATCATCTTGTCGGGGGTCACGATGCCGAAGTCGTTGGGCTTGTCGAAGCGCACGTGGCGCCGGGTCCGGAGAATCGAGGTCGCCTTCTCGATGATCACGGGGACCTGCTCGGGGGTGTAGGGCACGGTCGCGATGCGCAGCGCGTCGCCGTCGCTCTGTCCGGCCTTCACCCACGGGAACCGGTGGTCGAAGGTCGTGAGCGGGATGACGACGAAGTTGTCCTGGGAGTCCCCGAACATCTTCCCCTTCTTCTCGAAAATCCCGATGACGATGTAGCCGTCGTGGCCCAGCGTGACCTTCTTTCCGATGGCTTCCTCGCGCGGAAAGAGCTTTTCGCGGATGTCCTCCCCGATGACCATCACGTCGGCGGCGTGATCGACTTCCGTGGGCGTGATGAAACGTCCGGTCGTGACGATCCGGTTGGTCGCGACGGGATACTCCTCCATGACTCCGAACACACGCGGGGATCTCGCCTCGGCGTCCCGGAACTTGAGGTGATAGTCGCTGTTGTTCCAGAGGTACCGCTGCGGGGATACCGCGCGCATCTCCGGGATCTCCCGCAGCGCCTGAGCGTCTTCGAGGGTGAGCTCTTTGCGGCGCATCTCCCCCTCGGGGGTCGGCCCGCCCGGCCCGAATCGCGGCTCGTATTTCTGGAACATTACGAGCGAGGCGCCGAAGCTCTGGAAGTTGCGGACCATGTTGTTGTTGAAGCCGGTCACGATCGACACCATCGCGATGACCGTCGCGACGCCGACGACGATGCCGAGCACCGTGAGCGACGCGCGGAGCTTGTGCGCGCGCACGGCGAGCAGCGCGAAGCGCGTGTTCTCGCCGAAACCGCGTCGAAGGCGACCGAAGAGTTTGGGCAAAGTGCTGGTTCTCTGCTCTCAGTTCCCGGTTCTCAGCGGAGCACTGAGAACCGGCGACTGAGAACTACTCGTACCGCAAGGCCTCGATCGGATCCAGCCGCGAGGCCTTGACCGCCGGGTAGAGGCCGAAGAAGATCCCGACCGACATCGAGACGAGAAGCCCGACGAGCACCGCCCAGAGCGGGGTTTCCGCCGGCAGCGCCGCGAACGCCTTCTTGATTCCCGCCGGTACGGCGACCCCGACCACGACGCCGATCGCGCCGCCCAGAAGCGACAGCGTCGTCGCCTCCGTCAGAAACTGAAGGACGATGTCGCGCCGGAAAGCTCCGACGGCCTTCCGGACCCCGATCTCCCGCGTCCGCTCGGTCACCGAGACGAGCATGATGTTCATCACGCCGACGCCACCGATCAGGAGCGAGACGAACGCGATGAAAACCATCGCGAGGGTGACACCGCGCGTGATGCCCTGGAAGCTCTCGATCATCTTGTCGGGGGTGAAGATCGCGAAGTCGTTCGGCTTGTCGAAGGGGACGTGCCGCCGGGCGCGGAGCACCGCGACCCCCTTCTCCGTGATGATCGGGACCTGCTCCGGAGTATAGGGAACCGTGGCGATGTGGATCGTGTCCCCCCCGCTGTTCTTGATCTGCGGGAACTTTCGGTCGAAGGTCGTGAACGGGATCAGGAAAAAGTTGTCGTTGGACCCGCCGAACATCGTGCCCTTCTTCTCGAGAACTCCGATGATGACGAACTCCTCGCCGTTGAAGTTGACGACCTTCTCCAACGGATCCTCTCGCGGAAAGAGGATGTTTCGGACGTCCTCGCCGATGACTGCGACGTTGGCAGTGTGGCGGAAATCGCTCTCGGTGATGAAGCGGCCGTATCCCACGAAGTGGTTGTTCGCCACGGAATAATCGGGCGACACCCCGGCGACGACGGGTGTCGTGGTTTCGTTGTCGCGGTACTTGACGCTGATGTCCTGGTTCCAGAGATAGCGCTCGGGCGAGACCGCGCGCATTTCGGGGATCGACTCCTTCAGCGCGACGGCATCCTCGTACGTCAGATCCTTGCGTCGCCGCTCGTCGGCCGGCCGTCCGCCGTGGCCAAAGCGGGACTCGAACTTCTGGAACTGGACGAGCGTCGCGCCGAAGCTCTGGAAGTTGCGGATCATGTTGTTGTTGAAGCCGGTCACGATCGACACCATCGCGATGACGGTGGCAACGCCAACGACGATGCCGAGCACCGTCAGGAAGGCCCGCAGCTTGTGCGTGCGGACCGCCAGAAGAGCGAAACGGGTGTTCTCGCCGAATCCGCGGCGGAGGTGGTTGAAGAGGCGGGACATCGGTCGTGCTCCCGGCTACCGGCTACCGGCTCCCGTCACTCGTACCGCAGCGCTTCCACCGGCGCGAGCTTGCTGGCCTGGTTCGATGGAATGAATCCGGCGATCAGGCCCGTCACGGTCGCGACGCCGATCCCGATCACGATGAAGGAGAGCTTCACTTGCGCCGGGAAGACCTGCTTGACGGCGAGCGCGATGAGCGCCCCCAGCAACACGCCAATAACTCCGCCGACCGCCGAGAGCAGCGCCGCCTCGAGGAGAAACTGCCGGCGGATGTCGCGCCGCCGCGCTCCGAGCGCCCGTCGCACGCCGATCTCCTTGGTGCGCTCGACGACCGACACGAACATGATGTTCGCGATGACGATCGCGCCGACGACCAGCGAGATCCCGGAGATCAGGATCATGAGCAGGAAAGCCCCCGCCGAGATGTTCTTCCACAGGGCCTGGAGCATTTCGGCGGTGACGAGCCCGAACGGGTCGTCCTTGTCGAACTTGGTCTTCCGGAGGGAGCGGAGGATCGAGCGCACCTCGTCCGTCGCCTGCCCGACCATCGCGACGCCCCCCTTGGGCTTGATGAAGACGCCGATGTCCTCGCTCGGCGCGACGTGCTTCTTGAAGAGTGTGAGCGGCAGGTAGATCACGTTGTCCTGGCTCTGGCCCATCACGTTGCCCTGCTTGGCGAGCGTGCCGATGACCTTGACCGGGTAGCCGTCGATCTTGAGGACGCGGCCGACCGGATCCACGTGGGGAAAGAGCTGGTCCTGCACGTCCCAACCGATGACCCCGACGGACGCGGCGTGGTCGTACTCCGCGCTCGTGAAGTAGCGCCCCGTCGCGATGTCGAAGCTCATCGCCTCGCCCATGTTCGCGGTGTGTCCCTGGATCTCGACATCCGCGAGCTTGCGGTCGAGGTATTTGACCGGACGGGTCCGGTCGCCCCGTCCGCCGACCTGCTCGCAGAGGCGGCACTCGCGGCGGATGATCTCCATGTCGGTCAGGGTGATGTCCCGCCGCTTGCGGGCGATCAACCACTCTTCACGGCTCGTGATGATTCCGTACTTGGTGAAGATCACGATGTCGGGGTTCAGTCCGATGACCTTGTCGTTCACGTAGGAATTGAGCCCCGAGATCACCGAGACGACGCCGACCACGGTCGCGACGCCGATGATGACGCCCAAGAGCGTCAGGAAGGCACGCATCTTGTGGCGCGTAAGCGCCGACGCCGAGACGCGGAGGAGCTCGGAGGACTTCATGCCTTCTCCGGAGCTTTCCCCTTGCCCTTCTTGTCCCCTTCCTTCTCCACGATCACCTTGTCCCCCTCCTTGACCTGGCGGAGCACCTTGAAGGGACCGGTCACGATCTCCTCGCCCACCTTGGGTCCGTTCTTCACCTCGATCATCAGCTCGCCGGCGAGACCGGTCTCGACCTTCTCGAACGCGAGTTTCTGATTCTTGACGAGGTAGACGCCCTCCTCGGTCTGCGGGCGGCCCGTCGCGGAGGCGCCGGCCGCCGGCTTTCCGTCCTTCTTCGGGACGTCGCGTACGACGAGCGCCTGGATCGGAATCGCGGTCGCGCCCTCCTTGCGTCCGGTCAGGATGTCGGCGGTCACCGAGAACCCGGGCCGGATCGTCTCCGGCGGGTTGGTCACGCGGATCTTCACCTTGAAGTTGATGGCCTCCGAGCCCTGCGTCAGCGAGAGGAGGTCCGGGTCGTTCTTCGCGATCGGCGAAGATCCAACCTCGGTCACGACCCCTTCGAAGGTCCGGTTCGGGTAGGCGTCGATGTTCAGGTTGGCCTTCTGTCCGACCTTGACTTCCGGGACCGACGTCTCGTCGACCATCATCACGGCCTCGACCTCCGACATGTCCGAGATCGTCAAGAGCTGCGTGCCCGGATTGTTCATCGTGCCGATGACGGTGACCTCTCCCTCCTTCACCGGAAGGTAGGTCACGACACCGGCGATCGGGGCGCTGACTGTCGTCTTCGAGAGCGAGTCCCGGCTGGCCGCCAGGTTCGCCCCGGACTCCTGGAGTCGCTGCCGCGCTGCGGACAGGTTCGCCTGCGCCGTGTCATAGGTCGACTTCGTTTTCTGGAGCTCGGCCTCCGACAGAATCTTCGCCTCCCAGTTGCGGCGGGCGCGCTCGTAGTCGTAGCGAGCCTGGTCGGCGGCGGACTGCGCCGCCACGAGGTCCGACCGCATCGCGCCCAGCGCCGACTCCCGTCCGGCCGTCTGCGCCGCGAGCTGGGCCCGGTCGATCTGGAGGAGGAGCTGTCCCTTCTGGACCCGGTCCCCCTCCTTCGCCGCCAGGTTGACGATCTGTCCCATGACGAGCGCCGAGAGGTCCACCTTCCGGCGCGCCTGGATCTTGCCGTTCGCCGTGACTTTGGAGACGAGGTCGATCTTCTCGACCTTGGCCGTGGTCACCCGCGCGATGTCCTTGTCCTTGCGCTTGGTGAAGCCCATGGCCACGAAGCCGAGGACGACGGCTCCGAGG
>JBKPMI010000266.1:0-2681 GCA_046732075.1 Acidobacteriota bacterium
TCCTGGACACCGGCGCGCGCGGCTCGACGATCACGTTCGTCGAGCGGGGCATCGGCGACGTCCTGCTCGCGTGGGAGAACGAAGCGCTGCTCGCAGTGAAACAGATGGGCCCCGGAAAGTTCGACATCGTGACGCCCTCCGTCAGCATCCTCGCGGAGCCGCCGGTCGCGGTCGTCGACAAGGTGGCCGACAAGCACAAGACCGCGGCGGTCGCACGCGCGTATCTCGACTACCTTTACTCGCCGGAAGGGCAGGAGATCGCGGCGAAGCACTACTTCCGGCCGACCGATTCCGCGGTGGCCGCGAAGTACGCCGCGCAGTTCCCGAAGATCGAGCTCTTCTCGATCCGGGCCTTCGGCGGCTGGGCGAAGGCGCAGCCCGCGCACTTCGGGGACGGCGGCGTGTTCGACCAGATCTCGACGGCCGGCCGGTAGGTTCGGCAGGGCACGGATGACGAACGAGCCGCGGGGGCGAGGAGTGCTGCCGGGCTTCGGCCTGTCGCTCGGCTTCACGCTCTTCTACCTCGGCCTCGTGATCCTGATCCCGCTGTCCACGGTCTTTCTGAAGACCGCGTCGCTCTCTCCCGCTGAGATCTGGGCGAAGGTCTCGGCGCCCCGGACGCTCGCCGCGTTCCGCCTGAGCTTCGGCGCGTCGTTCGTGGCGGCCGCGATCAACACGGTCTTCGGTCTACTCCTCGCGTGGGTGCTGGAGCGCTACCGGTTCCCGGGGAAGCGCCTCGTCGACGGGCTCGTCGACCTGCCGTTCGCGCTGCCGACCGCCGTCGCCGGAATCGCGCTCGCGACGGTCTACTCCGGCAAGGGCTGGATCGGGAGATACCTCGAGCCCGCCGGAATCCACGTCGCGTACACGCCGATCGGCGTGGTCGTTGCGCTGACGTTCGTGGGGCTGCCGTTCGTCGTCCGCACCGTACAGCCCGTGCTGCGGCAGCTCGACCCCGAGACGGAGGAGGCCGCTGCGAGCCTCGGGGCCGGACGGCCGACCATCGTGGGCCGCGTGCTCCTCCCGGAGCTCCTGCCCGCGGCGCTCACCGGCTTCGTGCTCGCGTTCGCGCGGGCGCTGGGCGAGTACGGCTCCGTGATCTTCATCGCCGGCAACCTTCCCCTGAAGTCGGAGATCACGCCGCTCCTGATCATGATCCAGCTGGAGCAGTTCGACTATGCCGGCGCCACCGCGATCGCCGCGGTCTTCCTGATCGCGTCGTTCACGCTGCTCCTGACCGTCAACCTTCTTTCGCGCCGACGGCGCCTCCGGTTCGGGTGAACGAGCCGGTCTGGGTCCGCTGGCTGCTCATCGCCACCGCGATGATCTTCCTGCTCCTCTTCCTCTTCGTGCCGCTGGCGGTCGTGTTTGAGAAGGCCTTCGAGAACGGCGCCTCCGCGTGGCTGGCGGCGATCCGGGACCCGGACGCCCGCTCCGCGGTCCGGCTGACCCTGACCGCCGCCGCCGTCGCGGTGCCGGTCAACGTCCTCTTCGGGATCGCCGCGGCGTGGGCCGTGACGAAGTTCCGCTTCCACGGGAAGAACCTGCTCGTGACCCTGATCGACCTGCCCTTCAGCGTGTCGCCGGTCATCTCCGGGATGCTCTTCGTGCTCCTCTTCGGCGCGCACGGCTACCTCGGCCCGTGGCTCCAGGCGCACGACGTCAAGATCATCTTCGCCGTGCCCGGGATCATTCTCGCGACGGTCTTCGTCACTGCGCCGCTCGTCGCGCGCGAGCTCATCCCCACGATGGAGGCGCAGGGGAGCGAGGAGGAGGAGGCTGCGATCACGCTCGGCGCGAGCGGCTGGCAGACCTTCCGACACGTCAGCCTGCCCAAGATCCGGTGGGGTCTCGTCTACGGAATCGTGCTGTGCAACGCGCGGGCGATGGGGGAGTTCGGCGCGGTGTCCGTCGTGTCGGGCCACATCCGCGGGCAGACGACGACGCTGCCGCTCCACGTCGAGATCCTCTACAACGAGTACCAATTCTCGGCGGCGTTCGCGGTCGCGTCGCTCCTGACGCTGCTCGCGCTCGTCACGCTCGCCGTGCAGGGCTGGGTGGAGTGGAGGTCGGAGCGTCGGTAAGTCGGGTGAGTCAGCGGGCCGGCGCCACCGCCGGCAGGGAAAACGGCAATCCCACGGTCACCTCGAGGCCGCCCTCCGGCGCGTTCTCGAGGTCCAGCCGCTGGTCCTCCCCGTAGAGCTGCTGCAGGCGCTCGCGCGTGTTCGCGAGGCCGACGCCCGAACCGCCGGTCCGCGGCGAATCGACCAGGCCGGGCCCGTCGTCACGGACCCGCAGCACGAGCATGCCGCTTTCTCTCCGCGCCGAGATCTCGACGCGGCCGGACCCCGGCTGCGCCGAGACGCCGTGCTTGATCGCGTTCTCGACCAGCGGCTGAAGGATCAGGTTCGGCACGCGCGCGGCGGACAGATCGGACGGCACGTCGAACGCCACCTGCAGCCGGTCCTGGAAGCGGGTCTTCTGGATCTCCAGGTACATCTCCAGGAACTCGAGCTCCCGCGACAGCGGCACGAGCTGGGCCGCGTCGGCCTCGAGGCTCCGCCGGAGCAGCTCCTCCAGCCGCAGGATCGTCTGCGCCGCGGCCTCGCGGTCGCGGAAGACCAGCGGCAGAACGCTGTTCAAGGCGTTGAAGAGGAAGTGCGGGTGGAGCTGCGTCTGGA
>JBKPMI010000267.1:0-9426 GCA_046732075.1 Acidobacteriota bacterium
GCGACCAGCAGGGCGTGCTCGTAGTCCCCGAGCTTCCCCTTCTCGATCACGAAGATCACCTCATCGATGACCTCGGTGCCGAGCACCGTTTCGAGGTCGCCGATCCGTCCCACGCAAGGCCACCGGTTCGACCGGCGGATCTCTCCCCCGTTGTCGTCGTCCAGGTATCCATGGACGCGGAATCCCCAGTGCGGATGCCCTTCCAGGAAGTCGGCGAGCTGGGACGCCTTCGGTCCGGTGCCGACGAGCAGTACCGTGCGGAAGTTGTAGCCGCGCGACCGGACCCAGCGCGAGAGACTCCGGAGCGCAACGCGCTCTCCGGCGAGAAGGAAGAAGTTCACCACGGCGAAGACGGCGAGCAGCCACCGGCTCACGAACTCGACGCGCAGGCCGTAGACGAGCAGCGTCAGGATCGCGGTCCCGCCGAACGCGACCTTCGCGACGGCCCAGATCTCCTCGAAGAGCGGCAGCGTGCGGTGGCTCCGCGAGAAGCCCGCGGCGTACAGCATCGGAGCCCAGATCGGAAGGATCGCGAGCAGCAGCGGGACGTAGCGGTCGAACGGCGGCGCGACCGGGTACATCGACGGCAGGAACGGCGCGAGCACGCCGTGCCGCAGAAGGTAGGCGACCGGGAGCGAGAGCACCGTCAGCGCGAGCTCGCCGCCGAGTACGCCGAGAGCGATGGCGCGCGCTTTCTGCTTCAGCATGAGACGGGGCGCTGGTGCGGGGGGCGCCGGGCGCCGGGGATGTTACGAGATGCGACTTCCGGCATCAAGAACGGGGCGACCCTCCAGCAGGGCTTCGTATCGGTCGGCCACGTCATCCCAGCGGTATCGCTCCTTCGTGCGGGTCCGGGCCCGCTCCTTCCATACGGAGACGGAAGCGGGGTCATCCAGAACCTGTTTCAGGAGACGCGAAAGGGTCGCCGGCTGCCGGACGTCGAACGGGAGTGCGGCACCCCCGGCGACCTCTTCGTTCTCCGGAGACGCGTTGTAGCACACGACGCGCCCATAGCCCATCGCCTCGACGAGCGCCGGGTGCGTCCCGCCGACCTCGGTCGCCTGGACGTAGACGGCCGCCCGGGACAGGAGCTGGCGGTACCCCTCCCCGTAGATCGCGCCCGGAAAGCGGACCCGGGGGTCCGCGTCCGCGTGCAGACGCGAGATGTATTCCGACGCGTAGGGAGCGTCGCCGACGACCACGAGCGGCGTCCCGCCCGGGACGTCGCGATACGCGCGCACGACCGCGTCGGCATTGTTCTCGGGCTCGAGCCGGGAGACGTAGAGCACGTACCGTTCGGGCTCGAGCCCGAGGCGGTCGAGGGTCTCCCGGCCCGACGGGACCGGAAGGTCGCCGCCGTAGGGAATGAAGTGCGAGTCGAACCCGTAGGTCTGCCGGTAGTAGTCGCGGATCACGACGGCGTCGGAGACGACCGCGTCCGGGACGATGGTCGAAAGCTTCTCCGAGATGCGATAAGCGAGCTTCCCCGCCGCGCTCCACTTCCGGCGGTGACGCTCCAGGCCGTCGACGTTCAGGACGACGCGGGTCCGGTTCGTCAGGCGCGGCAGGAAGCACGACGCGGCGTTGATCGCGTTGCACACGAGCACCGCGTCGTAGCTCTCGAAGATCGAGTCGATGCCGGACAGGATCCCGTGCGCGACCGTGTCCAGGTACTTCGTAGGGATGGTCGGAAGAACCCGCACTTTCGCGCCGCGCCACTCCCGGACGCCGGGCTCCGCGTACCGCGTGCGCGTGTAGACCGTGACGTCGTGCCCGCGCGCCGCGAGCCGGGCGGAGAGCTCCTCCGCGAGCGTCTCGAAGCCGCCGTATCGGGCGGGGATGCCGCGCGTGCCGAGGATCGCGAGCTTCACTTGGGAACGCTCCGGACCCTCGCCTGGATCTCCCGACGCTTCTCCCACAGGCGCTTCCGGTTCTTCCAGAGCCAGGAAAAAGCCGGAAGCGACGTCCTTTCGACCGTCAGGCACGCCCCGAGGACGACCAGGTCCCGGGCCAGGATCGGGACGATGTTGCGCACGATGTCCCCCGCCGGCTGGTTGTTGATCCGCAGCAGGAACCGGTTCTTGACGGAGTGGTAATTCGCCGCGGGCGCCATGTGGCCGCGGCGGTTCGGGAGGTTCCGGCGCCGGTGCCACGCAACCGCGCGCGGGACGTAGAGACACTTCCAGCCGAGGCGGGCGAGCCGGAGCGCCAGGTCGGCGTCTTCCCGGTAGAGAAAGAAGTCGGAGTCGAAATACCCGGTCGAGATCTTCGCGGACTCGAGCGCCGCGCGCCGGTAGAAACCGGCCGCGGCGGTGGCCCCGGCGACATCCTCAGGCTGGAGATATCTCCCCTCCCCGGCCTCCTCCGACCCGCGGTCGAGGTGCCGGCCGGATCGCGTGAAGACGATGCCGGTCGAGTCGAGGCGGGAGGTCGGCGAGAGGTCCGGTCCCTCCGCGCGATAGATCCGTCCGGAAGCCGAGCCCGCGTCCGGCCGGGCGTCGAGGGCTTCCGTGAGAACCGCCGCGAACCGCGGATCCAGCCGGCAGTCCGGGTTCAACGCGAGGACGTAGCGGCCCGTGGTCGCGTCGACGCCGGCGTTCATCGCGGCAGCGAAGCCCACGTTGTGCGCCAGCGGAACCAGGCGGACCGCTGTCCCGAACCTCCGCACGACGTCGCGGCTGGAATCGCTCGACGCGTTGTCCACAACCAGCGTCTCGACGGTCACGTCCTGCTGCGCGATCGCGGAACCGACCGAGAGCGGAAGATCCGCGGCGGAGTCGTACGAGACGACCACGATCGAGACGTCCGGGAGCCGGGTCATCGGGTGAGGCCGAGCGCGACTGCGAGCGTGCCGAGATACGCGCGCGCCGACTCGCGGCGGGGGCGCGGCGGAGCGGGACGCAACGGAAGCGCGGCGAGCCGAAGGAGCATGCCGGTCGCGAGAAGAGCGCGATACCCGAGCCGCGCCGCCCGGCCGTAGCGCCGGCGCCGGTAGCGGATCGCGTTGCGGTAATAGGTCGGGAGGAAGCGGGCGTAACCGAGGGCACCTGCGGCCGCGCCGCCGCGGTGCCGGAATCGGGCAAACGGCCAGTAGAGGATCGTCCCGCGCTCGCGCAGCCGGGCGCAGAGGTCCACGTCCTCGAACCACGCCGGAGTGAGCGTCTCGTCGAATCCGCCCACGGCGCGGAAGGCGTCGGTCCGGACGGCGAGCGCCGACGCCGCGGGCTGCTCGACGTCCAGCGGAGATTCCGGATCCCGGTCGGCGTAGCGGAACCGGCGACGGGCCGGGTTGTTGGGTAAGACGTGGTCGAAGAGGAGCAGCTCCCGGGCGTCGTCGCGAAGGCGCGGCAGGCGCCGAAGCTGAAAAGTGAACTGGTCCTCGCGACCCGGAGGCAGGAGTCTTCCCGAAAGCGCTCCCGCCGGACCGTCCGGGTCGTCCACCAGCCGCGGCGCCACCGCGACGACGCCATCGTCCGACGCGAACGCCCGCGCGATCTCCGAGAACGGCTCGGCCTCCGCGCGCGTGTCCGGGTTCAGGATCAGGAGCACGTCGCCCGACGCCGCGGCCGCCGCCTGGTTCACGGCCGGCCCGAAGCCGCGGTTGGTCGGGTTGACGAGCAGCGTCGCGCCGGGCCAGCGGTCGAGAAGGTCCCGCCGGCCGACCGCTCCCTCGCCGCCGTTGTCGACCACCACGAGCGAGACCGCCGGGCCGTCGGCGCCCACGCGGGAGCGCGCGTCCGCGAGAGACTCGACCGCCGCGATCGTCTCTCCCCCGTCCCGCCAGGAGACGAGAACCGCCGTGATCTCGTGGACCACGTCCTAGGATCCGGCGGCGGAAGCCGGGAGCCCCGTCGGGGCCGGACCGACCGCCGGCCAGCGCGCGAGGAGTCCGGCATCCCGGCGCGTGCCGAGAGCGAAGAACGGAATCCAGGGCCAGACGAGGAACGGAAGCGCGACCCCCCGGACTCCGAGATGGCGCGCGTGCGCCAGGTCCGCGCGCAGGAGTTGCGGCAGGCTGCGGGCCAGGAGCCGCGGCGAGAAGTTCGCGAGGAGCGTCCGCCAGCGGTTGCGCGCGGTCCACACCGCGCGGCGGAACGGCGTCCGCCGGCCGGTGCGGGATCCCTCGTGGCGCGCGATGGCGCGGGGGTCGCACGCGAATCGCCACCCCGCGCGCGCCAGTCGCAGCGAAAGGTCCACGTCCTCGTAATAGGCGAAGAAGCGGTCGTCGAAAACCCGGCCGTGCGGCGCCGCGTCCGTGAGCGCCTCTCGGCGGTAGAGCGCGGCGGTGGCCGAGACTCCCGTGACTTCGAAGGCGGCGCGCGGCGCCGCAGAAGGATCCCTCCCCGCGAGGACGGGAACGGCCTCCCCCCGGTCGTTCCACGACAGCCCCGCGGTGTCGACGCGCTTTCCGGACCGGTCGAGGACCAGGCCTTGGACGGCCGCCAGCCGCCCGTCGAGCTCCAGCCGAGCGGCGAGCCGGGCCGCGTAATCCGGAGCGAGCACGGCGTCGTTGTTGACCAGGAGGACGTACGGCGCCCGAGTCCTCGCGATCCCCTCGTTCGCGGCGGCCGCGAAACCGAGGTTCCGCGAGAAGGCGACCACGCGCACGTGCGGCGCTTCGGCGGCAAGGCGGTCGCGCTCCTCCGGCCGCGATGCGTTGTCCACGACGACGACCGACAGGTCGACCTCCGTCTGCGACTGGACGGAGCCGAGCGCCGAGAACAGGGATGCTCCGCCGTCGCGGTTGACGATGACGCAATCCACATCGGGGAGGGAACGGGCGGGACTCAACGGTTGACTCGACTGCCCGCGCGTAATGAAATCGCGCGAATTCATGCTATCACGCGAGTTCCTGCGCGAGAACGCGGAGCGACTGGCGTCCGAGTTTCCGGAGCGCTTCGCGGACTCGGGCCTCGCCGGTTTCGTCCTTCTCGACACCGAGCGCCGTGCTCTCGTCACCCGGCTGGAGGAGAAACGCCGGCGCCGCAACGAGCTGACGTCGGTCCGCGGCAAGCCGGATCCGGACGCCCTCGCCGAGATGAAATCGTTGAAGGAGGAGATCCGGGACCTCGAGGCGGAGACGGAGCGCGTCGACGCGGAGCTCGCGGCGGTCGAGCAGCGAATCCCGAACGTGCCGCAGGACTCGGTGCCGCGCGGCGCCGACGAGAGCGCCAACCGGGTCGAGCGCACCTGGGGTGAGCCACGGAAGTTCGACTTCGAGCCCGCCGCGCACTGGGACCTGGGCCCCGCGCTCGGCATCCTCGACTTCGAGCGCGGAGCCAAGCTCGCCGGCGCGCGGTTCACGGTCCTGAGGGGCGCCGGCGCGCGGCTCTCCCGGGCGCTCGCGGCGTTCATGCTCGACCTCCAGACCCGCGAGCACGGATACGTCGAGGTCGCACCCCCGATCCTCAACAACGCCGAGACCCTGCTCGGAACCGGGCACCTCCCGAAGTTCGAGACGGACCTGTTCAAGACGCGGGAGGGTCTGTATCTGATTCCGACCGCCGAGGTCCCGTTGACGGGACTCCACCGCGACGAGATCCTCGCGGCCGACTCCCTGCCGCTCCGGTACACCGCGTTCACGCCGTGCTTCCGCGCGGAAGCGGGCGCCGCGGGCCGCGATACGCGCGGGATCATCCGCCAGCACCAGTTCGACAAGGTCGAGCTCGTGTCCCTGACGGCTCCCGAGGACTCGGCCGTCACGCTCAAGTTGCTCACCTCCCATGCCGAAGAGATCCTCCGCCGCCTGGAGCTGCCGTATCGCGTCGTATGCCTGTCTACGGGCGACCTCGGCTTCGCGTCGGCAAAGTCCTACGACCTCGAGGTGTGGCTCCCGGCCCAGAACACCTACCGCGAGATCTCCTCGTGCTCGAACTGCGAGAGTTTCCAGGCCCGGCGCGCGAACATCCGCTTCCGGCGGGATGCCGGAGCGAAGCCCGAGTTCGTCCACACGCTGAACGGCTCGGGGCTCGCGATCGGCCGGACGCTCGTCGCCGTCCTCGAGAACTACCAGCGCGCCGACGGATCGGTCGAGATTCCGGCGGCGCTGCGGCCGTACTTCGGCACGGAGGCGATCACGCGCGCCTGAGGCCTCATCGCGCCAGAAGGCGCGTGAGGACGACCGAGTACGTCGCGCCCTGGCGGAACGACTCGTCCGACAGGCTGTGCGAGTAGATCTCGCGATAGATCCCGGGCGTGACCCGCCATCCCTTCCCCAGCAGAAAGCTCGCGCGCAGGATCGCCCCGCCGTTATGAAAGCCGGTACCTTCGTCCTTCTCGCCGTTCCACTTCCCGATCGCCTGGTACTGCCCGGCGACCTGCGCGGAGAGCCCGGTCGATCCGAGCGCGAGGGAAGGACCAGCGGCCCACCGGACCGTGGCGGGCGGGCGATACCCGTGGCTGTTCTCGTAAAGCGGAATCCGCGCATCGACCGAGGCGCCGAGGCGGACGCCGCCGAACGGCCGGGACCACTGCGCAGCGAGCGTCGGGTCGAAGGTGCCGTTGCCGAACTGGATGTGCTCGTGTTTCCGCCCGCGGCGGCCGAGGTCGATCGGATCCGGCTCGGTGTGCCCGAAAGGAAGAGTGACCCCGGCGCCGAGCACCCAGTCACGCCCCGCCGCGAAGGAGACGTCGAGCTCGCCGTCGCCGACCCCCTCGAGCCGTTCGGTCCGGTGGTGGATGTCGCCGTAGGGTGGCGCGTACGGCTGTCCGTCGAGCGTCCGGTAGTTCACGCGCTGGTCTTTCACGTCGTAGGGGACGCGGAGGGAAACGAGCCGGCTGCCGGTCCAGCCGTAGCCGATCGAGAGATCGGTGTGGAAGAGATTCAGACGGACCCGGTGGAGGTGGTCCGGAATGACCGTGGTCGCGCACTCCGGCGCCACGTCCGGACACGACGCGACGTGCGACGTCCGGAACGTGCCGTACGCCGCGGCGAGGCTCATGCGCCAGGAGCCTTCGGGAAGGAGTTGGAGCTCGGTCTCTCCGCCGGAGAGATTGGGGTTGGCTCAGGCGGGTCAGGCGTAGGCGGCCGGCGCGACCGCGAACGTCAGGAGGAGAAACGCGAAGAGCGAGGTCGCTCGGACGCGGAGCGTCACGAAGCCCGCGCCCGCGCCTTCTCGAGGACCTTCAAGAGCTTGTCCCAGCTGCCGCCGGTGACGTCGTCGACGAACTTTCCCCGGGCGTCGTAGACGCGAACGTACGGCAGCGCTTCCAGCCGGAACTCCTTCGTGGCCTGGCGGGCCGCCGCGTTGTCCCACTTGCCGACGTTCACGCGGCGAACCGCGACGTCGGGACTCTCCTGCTGGAGGTGCTGCAGGCGGGCATCGAGAAGGTGGCACGGGCTGCACCACTCCGCCCAGTAGTCGAGAACCGTGATCTTCCCGGGAGCGAGGTTCGCCGCTACGTCCACGGGTCTGGATCCGTCGAAGGAGATCCGGTCGAGCGTTTTCACGACGTCGGGAGGGAGAGGAGAGAGCCCGCTGCTCTCCTCGCCCGGGAAGACCGCCTCGTAGCCGATCGCGTCGAGCGCTTTGCGGATCCGGGACTTGTCGAAGCCCTCCGCGACGTCGACGCGGGCGGTGCCGGCCTTCCAGTCGACCGCGGCGTTGGAAACGCCCGGTATCGCGTTTAACGCCTTGCGGATCGGCGCCGCGCACGCCGCGCAGTCGATCCCGACGACCGTGAACTCCAGCGCGGACGCCGCAGTCGACAGGGCAAGCGTCATCGCCAGAGCCGGGCCGAGCAGTCGGGAGAGTTTGTTCATGGTCAATGGCGATGTTCCGAGACCCGAAAACTCGCGTCGGCACGGATGAATTCCGCCCGCGTAGAATCCGCGGCGTGATCGGCCTTCCGGACCGCACCGAAGCCCCCCCGTACTACTTCCGATACATCGATCGGATCACCAACGGCGACGTCGTCGCGGAGCTGGCGAGCCAGCGCGACGAGGCGCTCGATCTTTTCGCGGGGATATCGGAGGAGAAGTCGCTCCACCGCTACGCGCCGGACAAATGGAGCGTCCGCCAGGTGTTGAACCACGTCTCCGACACCGAACGACTCTTCGTCTTTCGCGCCTTCTGGTTCGCGCGGGGATTCGACTCCCCGCTCCCGAGCTTCGACCAGAACGT
The DNA here is from genome assembly GCA_046732075.1 of Acidobacteriota bacterium. Taxonomy (GTDB): domain Bacteria; phylum Acidobacteriota; class Thermoanaerobaculia; order UBA5066; family Gp7-AA6; genus Gp7-AA6. The sequence continues at coordinate 8,124 of JBKPMI010000267.1, forward strand.
TTCGAGCGCGGCCGCGAGGGCCGACGACATCCCCTGGTCGAAGAACGTGGAGGAGTTCGACGACGTCCGCCGCTCGACGCTCGACCTCTTCCGGAACCTGCCGAAGGACGCCTGGATGCGGCGCGGAATCGCGAGTGACAACCCGTTCACCGTGAGGGCGCTGGCGTACATCGCCGCGGGTCACCTGTCGCACCACGTCGCCATCCTGCGGGAAAAGTACCTGTAGTCTGCCTCAAGGTTTCCGTCCGAATCCAACGGAGTCGCTCCGAAAAACGTAGCATGTCGGTGGTGACCCCGGTGCGCCGCCTCTCCTCCCTTCTCGTGTTCCTTCTGGTGAGCCGCATCCTGTTCGCCGGCGAGAACGTCTGGACGACGAACGGGCCGCCGGGACCGATCACAGCGCTCGCTGCGGATTCCGAAGTCGTCTTCGCCGGGTCCTTTGCAAACGGACAGGGCGTCGGGTACCGCGCCATTGATGGAAACCCGATCTGGACGCCGGTCGGTGAGGTTCCGCTCTACTGGTCGATTTCGGACTTCGTCGTCGATCCCACCGCTCCGAAGCGCGTGTACGCCGCGGCCAACTACGGGCTGGATGTTTCAGCGGTGTACCGGAGCGAGGACGGAGGTCTCAGCTGGAACCTCGCCGCATCTCTCTACGAGCCCATCTTCGATCTGACGGTTCAACCGGATCGCCCGGGGGCCCTGTATGCCGCGTCGAGATACTGCTTCCGGCCTCCCGCTCACCTCCTCTCGTGCGCGGCCGAGATTGAGAAGAGCCTCGACTTCGGCCAGACGTGGACCGGCACGCGCGCGGGGTTGTTCGGCGCGTCGATATTCCGCATTGCCGTCGATCCAATTGATCCGCAACGCATCTACGCTGCCGGCGATGCTGGAGTGTTCGTCAGCACCGACGCGGGCGATCACTGGTCCGCAATCAACGACGGGCTGACGTGCCTCCCGACGCTTGCGGTCGCCGTTCGTTCTTCAGACGGAGCCGTCTTCGCGGCGTCTGGCAAGCTCGAGTCGTTCCGTTTGACGTGCGGAGGGGTTCACAGAAGCGTCGACGGCGGACGGACGTGGACGCCGACGGGACTGCCGCCGCACTACGTTACGTCGATTGCAATCGATCCGACGGATCCCCGAACGATGTACGCTGCGGCCTATTGGCCCGGCGGGTTCTTCGTTCCCCGCGGCACCGTCTTCCGCAGCACGGACGGAGGCGACACCTGGACGGAGTTCGGGTTCGGGCTTCCAGTCGCGGGAGTCACGGATCTCGGGATCGAAGCCGCCGGCCGCCGATTGC
>JBKPMI010000268.1:0-5049 GCA_046732075.1 Acidobacteriota bacterium
GCCGTGGACGCGGGAGTTCGACGCCGCGTACTGCGCCGGATCGAGCTTCGGGTTTCTCGGCGGCGAAGGCGATGCCGCATTTCTCGAGGCAGTCACGCGTACTCTGAAGCCGGGCGGCCGCTTCTTCGGCGACTTCAAGGCCGCGGAGTCGGTCCTGCCGTCGTTCCGGGAGAGCTACGAGATGCCCGTGGGCGACATCGTCTTCGCGGCGAAGAACTCCTATGACCCGGTGGCCGGGACGATGGAGAACCTCTACACGGTGACCCGCGGCAGCGAGGTCGAGAAGAAGCGCGCGGTGCACCGCATCTACACGACGCGGGAGATACTGGGGATGCTCGCCGACGCGGGCTTCGAAGGCTTCGAGACCAGCGGCTCGCTCCAGGGCGAGCCGTACCGGCTGGGGGCGTCGCGGCTCTTCGTCGTGGCCGAGAAGTCGGGCTGACCGCGCACCCGGGCCCCGTTTCTCGCGTAGATACACTTGCGACGTGGCCAGAGGAATGGGCGGTTTCGGGGGCGGTCTGGGGGGCCTTCCGCGAGCGGATCGGCGGGGCGGGAGCGCAGCCCGCGCCATCCGCTCGGGCTCGGACGAGAAGAAGCGCAAGGCGCCTCCCTTCAAGGTCGTCCTGCGGGACGCCGGCGAGCTCCTCTCCGCGCGCAAGGGAAGGCTCGCTCTGGGGTTCGGACTCCTCGCCGTCAACCGTCTCTGTGGCCTCGTCCTCCCGGGCACGACGAAGTTCCTGCTCGATGAGGTGATCGGGAAGGGGCGGCGCGAGCTCCTGGGCCTCCTGGTCCTTGCCGCCGGCGGCGCGACGCTCATCCAGGCGGTCACGTCCTTTACGCTGTCGCAGGTTCTCGGCAAGGCCGCGCAGCGCTCGATCACCGAGATGCGCCGCCGCGTGCAGCGGCACGTCGGAAAGCTGCCGGTCGCCTACTTCGACCAGACGAAGACGGGCGCTCTCCTTTCCCGCGTGATGAGCGACGCCGAAGGACTCCGCAACCTCGTCGGCACCGGCCTCGTCGAAGTCGCCGGCGGCCTGCTGACCGCGGTCGCGGCGTTCGTAATCCTGCTCTACCTGTCGGCGAAGCTGACGGTGATCGCGTTGAGCGTCCTGTCGCTCTTCGGGCTCGTGCTGCTCTACGCGTTCCGCACGCTGCGCCCGCTCTTCCGGGAGCGTTCGAAGATCAATGCCGAGGTCTCGGGCCGGTTGACCGAATCCATCGCGGGCATCCGGGTCGTGAAGGCGTATCGGGCGGAGCGGCGCGAGGCCCTCGTCTTTTCCCAGGGCGTGCACCGCCTGTTCCGCAACGTCGCGAAGACCATGACCGGGTTCTCCGCGGTTTCGGCGTTCTCCACGCTGCTGCTCGGATTCGTCGGCGTCGCGATCATGTGGGTGGGCTCGCACGAGGTCCTCGCCCACCGGATGACGCTCGGATCGTTCTTCTCGTTCACGCTCTACCTCGGGATGCTCGTGGGCCCCGTGATCCAGATCGTGTCGATCGGCAGCCAGATCACGGAGGCCTTTGCGGGCCTGGAGCGCATCCGGGAGATCCGCGACGAGAAGCCGGAGGACGCCGAGGACGCCCGGCGGGAGCCGCTCCCCGGAATCGTGGGTCACGTCGAGTTCCGGGACGTGTCGTTCGAATACCAGGAGGGCGTGCCGGTCCTGCACGAGGTCTCCTTCGACGCGCCGCCCGGCACGTCGACGGCGCTCGTGGGACCGTCCGGCTCCGGCAAGAGCACGATGATCGGCCTCGTCGCGGCCTTCTACAGGCCCACGTCCGGCGTCATCCTGGTGGACGGCCACGACCTCGCGCGCGTGCGCCTCGCGGACTACCGGTCGCACCTCGGCGTCGTCTTCCAGGACAACTTTCTCTTCGATGGCACGATCCTCGAGAACATCGCCTTCGCGCACCCCGATGCGTCGCGGGAAGAGGTCCTCAAGGCCGCGCGGATCGCGCGCTGCGACGACTTCGTCCGCGAAATGCCGGACGGCTACGACACCGTCGTGGGCGAGCGCGGAGTGAAGCTCTCGGGAGGCCAACGCCAGCGGGTCGCGATCGCTCGCGCGATCCTCGCGGACCCGCGCATCCTCATTCTCGACGAGGCGACGTCTTCGCTCGACAGCGAGAGCGAGGCGCTCATCCAGGAAGGGCTGACCGAGCTCATGAAGGGGCGCACGACGTTCGTGATCGCGCACCGCCTGTCGACGATTCGCAACGCCGACACCATCCTCGTGCTGGAAGGGGGCCGCATCGTCGAACGCGGCAACCACTCCGACCTGCTCGAGCGGGGAGGCCGTTACTTCGACCTGTACACGCGCCAGTACGGAATCGAGGCGAACCTCTTTCGGAACCCGGGCGAGGTCCCCGTCGAGCCCGAGGCGGAGGCGGTCGCGCAGACCGCGGCCGACGCCGGCGCCGCCGTGCTTCCGCTCGGAGGTTCGCGCCTCCCGAGCGGCTGATCCCGGCGGAGCCGGATCGCCGTAGAATCGGCTTCTCATGTCGGACAAAAAGTCCGAGGCGATGACGCTCTGGGAGGAGGGAACGGCGAAGCTCCTCTCGGGCGACCGCGAGGAAGCGATCCGGCTCTTTACCCGTTCGCTCGAGCTCCTGCCGACCGCCGAGGCGTATACGTTTCGCGGTTGGGCGTACTCGTTCTCGGGGCGGTACGACGACGCGATCGAAGAGTGCCGCAAGGCGATCGCGACGGACCCCTCCTTCGGCAACCCCTACAACGACATCGGCTGCTACCTGATGCACAAGGGGGACCTGGACGAAGCCGAGTCGTGGCTGGAGCGGGCGAAGAGCGCTCCGCGATACGAGCCGCGCCACTTCCCGTACCTGAACTTGGGCCGGCTCCATGCCGCGCGCGGCGACTTCGAGCGGGCCGCGGCCGAGTTCCGGGGCGCGCTGGAGGAGAACCCGGAGGATCCCCTGGCGCGCACCTTTCTCGAAGCCCTGAAGCTGCAGGTGAATTGACGTCCAAGCCGGACGCGCCGCGGAATTCGCGGACGCGCCGGCTCGTTCGGAAGGACGAAAAGAGAGGAGTTTCCCCCCATGGACCGATTCGAGCTGACACCCGCATCCGCCTTCGCCACGCCGGTCGCGATCGGCGCCGAGCGGATCACCGCGTTTCTTCGCAAGGTCTACGGCTGGATGTTCGTCGGGCTCGGGATCACGACCGCGGTGGCGTTCGCGGTCTCCAGCTCCCCCACGCTCGTCCGGGCGATCTTCGGCAACCCGATCCTGCTGATCGCTCTCTTCATCGGAGAGATCGGCCTCGTCGTCGCGCTCTCGGCCCGCGTCGACAAGATGTCGGCGAGCACCGCCGCGCTTCTCTTCGTCATCTACTCCGCGCTGAACGGCGCGACGCTCTCGATCATCCTGCTCGCGTTCACCGGCGCCTCGATCGCCACCACGTTCTTCGTGGCCGCCGGGATGTTCGGCGCTCTCGCGCTCTACGGCACGACGACGAAGCGTAGTCTCGCGGGGGTTGGGCAGTTCGTCTTCATGGGGCTGATCGGCCTGCTGATCGCCATGGTCGTCGGCTTCTTCTGGAAGGCCCCGGCGCTCCAGTTCGTCATCTCCGTGGTCGGAGTCCTCGTCTTCACGGGTCTGACTGCGTGGGACGCGCAGAAGCTGAAGATGATCGCGGCCGTCACGCCGGACAACCAGGTCGGGGGCCGGGCGGTCGTCGGCGCGCTGCGCCTCTACCTCGACTTCGTCAACCTGTTCCTCTTCCTGCTGCGCTTCCTGGGCGGCCGGCGCGACTGAGGTCGTGACCCGGCGCACCCTGTCCGCCGCGCTCACGGTCGCGGGGCTCGCCCTCGTCGGGATCGCTCTCCTCCACTACGCCCGCGGCGAGCGCGCGCAGCGGGAAGGAAGCGAGGCGCTCCGAAAGCAGTTCGCGAGCGGATACACGCCGGTCGCGATGCCGGCGCACCAACGGGACAACCTGCCGCGCGGGTCGGTCCTCTCGGTCGCGGCGGGATACCCCTTCGGCCAGCCGATCGCGCGGATCCGGATCCCGATCGCGAAGATGGACTGGGTCGTCTTCGGCGGGACGGACGACGCGACGCTCGAGAAGGGGCCGGGCCACGTGCCGGGCACGGCGATGCCGGGCCAGGACGGTCCCCCCGAGAACTGCGTAATCACGGCCCACCGCGATTCGCACTTCCGGAACCTGGGCTGGCTCCGCAAGGGTCATGTGATCGAGCTCGAGACCGCGGCCGGAACGAAGAAGTACCGCGTGGTCTCGCGGGAGATCGTGACGCCGAAGACCGTCCGGGTCCTCGCGGCCACGCCGGCGCCGCGGCTCACCCTCATCACCTGCTATCCCTTCACTTACATCGGCTCCGCGCCGGAGCGGCTGGTCGTGGTGGCGGAGCCGCTACCATCCGTAAGAAAGGTTTCAGGAACCGCCCGATAGGTGTCTGGAGAATAGGTGTCAGGTGTCGGGGATCAGGTGTCCGGAGCTTGCAGGCCCTGAAACCTGGCACCTGAAACCTGATACCTATGCCCCTGAGACCTCCCCGAGCTGATACCCCCCTCGGCTGATGGCACCCATCTTGTAACTCGCGGCCGTCGGAGGTCCGCCCATGCCCCGAACCGGCCGAATTTCTCTCGTGATCGCGGCTTGCGCGACATTGACGTTCGCGCTTCCCGCGCCGTCCGAGCCGCTCCTTCTCGCGAAGGCGCGCAAGAAGCGGAGCGCGGTCCGCAAGCCCGCGCCCGTGACGTTCGATCCCACCGTCGTGAACGATCCGGCGACCGCCTCGCTCGTGGCGCGCGGAGGTTCCGGCGCCGCCGTCCTGCGTGCGCAGGTGCTCCTCGACCGCGCCCGCTTCTCGCCCGGAGAGATCGACGGGTCCTACGGCAGCAACGTCGAGAAGGCGATCGCGGGATTCCAGAAATCGCGCGGCGCCGAGCCGTCCGGCGTCGTCGACCCCGCGACGTGGAAACTCCTGAATGCCGACTCCGCACCGGCGCTCGTCCGCTACAAGATCACCGACCAGGACGTCGCCGGACCGTTCCAGGCGATCCCTGAGG
>JBKPMI010000269.1:0-5094 GCA_046732075.1 Acidobacteriota bacterium
GCTTTTCCGGTAATTTGCGACGGTTGCCCTTTCCGAACTCGCGTGCTAGGTTTGGCCGCCGTCAGCGGAGAACGATGCCCGATCTCGGAAAAAAATTCGAGTGCTACAACTGCGGAACGAAGTTCTACAACCTCGGTCGTCCGGAGGCGATCTGTCCGAAGTGCGGCGCCAACCAGAAGAACGCGAAGTCCGACGACGCGCCGCCTCCCGCTCCCCGTCCCCCGCGCCGCGTGGCCGTGATCATGGAGCCGCCGCCCGAGGGGAATCCGGACGAGTTCGGTGAGACGCCCGAGCCGGTCGAGGAAGAAGACCACGCCGACGACGAGGAGCTCGACGAGGACCAGATCGTCGAAGCCGACCACCCGCCCGAAGAAGAAGACTTCTGACCGCACGGCGGCGCGGCCGCCGCTCGCCTACCTCGGCCTCGGATCCAACCTCGGGAATCGGAGAGCCCACCTCGACGCCGCGCTCCGCGAGATTGCTTCGTTCGCTCCGCTGCGCCGGATCTCCTCGTTCTATCGGACGGAGCCGGTCGGCTTCCGCGACCAGCCCGACTTCTGGAACGCGGTCGTGGAGATCGAGTGGCGCGGCACGCCGATCGCACTCCTGCGCGCCGTGCGGCGGGTCGAGCGGCGCGTCGGCCGAACGCCGTCGTTCCGGAACGGCCCGCGCGAGATCGACGTCGACATCCTCGACCTCGGCGGCCGGCGGCGGGACGGATCCGATCCGCTCCTGCCGCACCCGCGAATCGGAGAGCGGCGATTCGCTCTCGCTCCGCTGGCGGAAGTCAGTCCCGGCTGGCGGGATCCCCGCTCCGGAAAGTCGGTCGCCGAGCTCCTGGCCGCGCTTCCGAAATCGCCGCGGGTGCGCCGGCTGCCCGACCGGCGCTCATAGAGCCGCCTTCCACGCGGCCAGGTTCTTCCTCGCCTCGTCCTGGATCGCGAGGTCCTCGACGAGATGCGTCGGAGACGGCGTGTCCGCGACGAGATCCTTCTCCAGGCGGATTGCCGCCGTCCGGCCGGCGTCTCCGTCGCCGGCCATCGCTTCCGCGAGAAAGTGCCGGTTCACGAAGTTCTTCGGCGCGGTCGCGACCGCCAGGTTCAGGTAGCGCAGTCCGTCGGCGCGCGAGACCCAGCCCGTGACGTAAGGAACTCGCGGGGCCTTCTGGTGCAGGCGGCCGAGCACGCGATAGCCGCCGGCCTCCTCGAAGCTCGGGTCGAGCGCGACCACCGTCGCCGCGGCGTCGCGGATCCGGATCGCCGCGCCGGTCTTCATCCCCTGCATCTTGCTCGCGAGCTGTCCCCACTCTCCCCACGCGACCGCCGTCCAGAAAAACGCCGGGGCCGCGTCGCGGTCCTTCGCAAGGGCCGCCGCGACTTCTTTCGGGGAGGCTTTTGCGGGCAGCGGGCCTCCCGGCGCCCGGTGCCGCAGGATTGCGAGCGCCTCCTCCCCCGCCTTCCTCGCCCGCTCGTAGATCGCGAGCTCGTCGTCCTTGTCACGGCCCGTGAGCTTCGCGTCGAAGAAGAGCGCGCGGGCGAGCTTCCACCGCGCCTCGGCGTTCTCGGACGACTGTTGCGCAGCCTTCTCGTAGCCCGCGATCGCTTCGCCGATCCGCTCCCGTCTGGCCCGGCCGCCGACGTGCCCCTCGTCCCGCCGCTGCCAGGCCTTGTCGGCCGCGGCGATGACGGGATCCGGCCCGACGAGGACCGTGTCGCGGATGTCGGGTGTCGCCACGGGTTGCGCGCTCGCGGCGACCGCGGCCGCGAGCAGGGTGGCTCCGAGAAGCAGCCGCTCAGCCGCGGGCGGACTCGAGGTTCTCTCGAGCCTCCCGCCGGCGGGCGATGATCCCGCCGCCCAGGACGTCGTCCCCCCGGTAGAAGACGCACGACTGGCCGGGCGCCACGGCGCGCACGGGGCGATCGAAGTCGACGCGTGCGGTTCCGTCCCCGCGCGGGTGAATCGTCGCCGGCACCTCGGGAGCGCGGTGTCGCACTCGGACGCCGGCGCGGAATGGAGAGCCTGGAGCTTCGCCCGAGAAGTATCGGAGGGAGGTGACCTCGGTCCCGGAGGTTTCGAGCTCGCCTGCGCCGCCGACGACGACGCGGTTCGCCTGCGGGTCGATGGAGATGACGTAGAGCCGGTCGGGCGCCGCGATCCCGAGGCCACGGCGCTGCCCGACGGTGAACCGGAAGTGACCGGCGTGATCGCCCAGGCGGTCGCCGTGCGCGTTCTCGACCACACCCGGCGCGTCCGGCAACGAGAGGCCGAGGCCCGGCGCCTGCGCCGCGACGAAGTCTCCGGCGCGCGTTCCACCCGGGACGAAGCAGATCTCCTGGCTCTCTTCCTTGTCCGCGGTGGGCAGGTTTGCGCGGCGCGCGTGCGCGCGGACCTCTTCCTTGGTGAGCGCCCCCACCGGAAAGCGCGCCGCGGCGAGCTGCTCCGGCTCGAGGTCGTAGAGAAAGTAGGACTGGTCCTTCGCGGAGTCGATCCCCTTGCGGAGGAGGGCGCGGCCCGTGACGGCGTCGCGGCCGACGCGCGCGTAGTGACCGGTCGCGACCGCGCCGCAACCCATCGCACGCGCGCGGTCCCAGAGCGTCGCGAACTTCACCTGCGAGTTGCACGCAGAACAGGGAATCGGCGTGTCCCCGTCCAGGTAGGAGGCCACGAACGGACGGACGACGTCTCTGCGGAACTCCTCCTCGAGGTTCAGGACGTAGTGCGGGATGTCGAGCGCCCACGCGACGCGGCGCGCGTCCGAGAGGTCGTCCAGCGTGCAGCAGCGGCCGGTCCGACCCGGTTCGGAGGAGTGGTCCCAGAGCTGCATCGAGAGGCCGACCACGTCGAGGCCCTGCTCCTTCAGGAGGAGGGCGGCGACGGAGGAGTCGACCCCTCCGGACATGGCGACGGCGACGCGCATCGACCGATTCTCCGTCAACCGGTCTTCACCGGGCCGGCTCCGCCGCCTCGGTCCGCGCGCCCCGGGCGGCGGCGACCACCTCCGGCAGGAGCGCGAGTACCCGGTCGATCTCCGCCTCCGTGTTCCATCGCGAGAGGGAGAACCGCACTGCCCCGCGCGCCTCTTCCCGGGAGTGGCCGAGCGCGAGGATCGCGGGAGAGGGCGCGAGCGTTCCGCTCGAGCAGGCGCTGCCAACCGACACCGCGACGCCATCGAGGTCGAGCCGGATCAGGAGCGCCTCTCCGGAGACGCCCTCGAAGAGGATCGTCGTCGTGTTGGGAAGGCGGAGCGTGGCCGCTCCCGCGATCCGCGTACCCGGGACCGTCGCGAGGATCCGGCTCTCCAGGCGCTCGCGCATCGCGGCGATGCGTCCGGCCTCGTCGAGCCGCTCCCGGGCGAGCCGGGCCGCGACACCGAAGCCCACGATCCCGGAGGTGTTCTCGGTCCCGGCGCGGATCTTCTTCTCCTGTCCGCCGCCGGGTGTGTGGGGGCGCAGGGGAAAGCCCTTCCGCACGTAGAGGGCGCCCACGCCCTTCGGGCCGTGCATCTTGTGGGCGGAGAGAGAGAGCAGGTCGACTCCCCAGGCCGGCGCGTCTACCGGAATCCGCCCCGCCGCCTGAACCGCGTCGGTGTGGACCGGCACGCCGCGATCCCGCAGAGCCCGGGCGACCGCCGCCACCGGGAGAAGTCCCCCGTACTCGTTGTTCGCCGCCATCAGCGTGACGAGCCGCGTCCCGGGCGGAGCAGCCCCGAGAATCCTTTCCGCATCGACCGCGCCCGACACATCCGGCGCGACCGTGATCGACTCGACACCGAGCTCCTCCGCGAGCCGCGCCACGGACTCGCGAACCGACGGGTGCTCGATCGCGGTCGTGACGATCGGGCTCGCGGGCCCCGTCCTGCGGACACCGCCGAAGATCGCGAGCGCGTTCGCCTCGGTCCCGCCGGACGTGAAGAAGATCTCCTCCGGCCGGGCGCCGACCAAACGGGCGACCTCGTCGCGCGCCTCTTCGACGACGCGCCGAGCCCGGCGTCCATAGGAATGGACGGACGACGGATTTCCGTATGCGTCCATTGCCGCACTGACGGCCTCGCGGACCTCCGGATCCATTGGCGTGGATGCGTTGTTGTCGAGATAGATCATGGAAGTGAGAGCTCTCAGCGTTCAGTTATCAGCCATCAGCGGACACACTCCATCGTAAAGCTTTGGTTAAGGAATTGGAGAGCGCAACCGAGGGTTAGAATCGCCACGCGGATGAAGAGATCGGTGGTCTTCCTCTTCCTCGCGGCCTCACTCCTACTTCCCGGGGCCGGTTCGGGCGGGACCGCTCAAACACCCTCCAGAAAAGACCAGATCGCGGCGCTCCCCGACGACGACCGCAAGTGGCTGACCGAGTTCGTGGCGCCGATCATCCTCCCGGCCGAAGAGGCGCTGTTCCTGAAGCTCACGGAGCCCTATCAGCGCGAGATCTTCAAACAGGAGTTCTGGAAGCGGCGGGAGAAGAACACGCTGGATCCTCCGATGGGACCGGGCTACCGGCAGCGGTACGAGGATCTCCGGAAGGCCGCCGACGACAAGTACGACGGGTGGCGGAACGACGCCGGGCGGATGGTGATCCGGTTCGGTGAGCCCGCGTCGGTCAAGACGTTCGAGATGTGCCAGCGCACGCTCAAAGACGTCGAAATCTGGACGTACAACCCGGTCGGGCGGCAGGTGCGGTCCACCAGTCACTACATCTTCTATCGCCGCGCGCCCAAGACGCCGCGAGTCCTCTACACGATCGGAACCGCGGATGGCGAGGTCTTCGCGCCGGGCTCCTGCCGGAAGACGTTCGAGGAGCTCGGGTTCGAGTGTACCGGCCAGACGAAGCAGGGAGATCCGTGCATCGGGTCGGTCTGTACGGACGCCTGCGACGTGTACCAGACCTACGTGGAGGTCAAGAACCGCCAGGGGACGGCCAACGGCGCCGAGATGGAGCGCGCGCAGCTCGTCGCCCCGCCCGACGTTTCGCTCGAGGGGCTCGATCAGATCGCCCAGCGCTTCGCGGGCGTTCCGGACACGAAGGCGAAGCCGGTGGAGGTCACGACGGCGGCGGCTCCCGGTGTTCAGAAAGCGGCCATGCAGAGCGCGGCGCCCC
>JBKPMI010000270.1:0-2575 GCA_046732075.1 Acidobacteriota bacterium
CCTGTTCTCCGTCTCCGGCCTCGAGCGCCGGGCAGAGGACGTGATTGGCCGGGCCGTCGAGCACGGCGTGGGTTTGCTGCTGGTGCCCGGGCCGTCACTCGATCCGACGCGCGGGTCGGCGTCGTTGCCGGCGGTGCTTGGGGCGCGCGCGACCGCCCTCGAATCCAGCGACGATCCCCTGACCTTCGCGCCCATCGACGTTCGGCACCCGGTGTTTCGCGCGTTCGGCACCGACGGGGGGCTTCTCGGATCCGCGCGGTTCCGGCGCATCGTGCGCTGGCCCGAGTCAGACGATCGGCGCGCCCTCGCGCGGTTCGGCAACGGCGCGCCCGCGCTTCTGGAAGTATCCGGTACCCGCGGACACGTGCTGCTGCTCGCGAGCGACCTCGCCAACGCGTGGAACGATTTCGCCCTGCATCCGGCCTTCGTGCCGTTCGTGCACGATCTGCTGCGGTACGTTGCGGCGGGACGCCCGAACGGATCCGATTACCGCGTCGGCGAGTGGCCAGGGCCAGACGGCGAACGGCCCGGGGTGGTCGCCGCCGGGGAGAGAAAGCCGGGTCAGGCCGGCCGTCGCGTGGCGGTCAACGTCGATCCACGTGAGGCCGACCAGGCGCGTCTGACCCCGGCGGCATTCGCCGCCGCCGTCCCGCGCGCGGCGGCGCCAGTTCCGGCCGTGTCGGAGGCGTCGCAGCGCAACCGGGAAGGCGACCAGTCGCTCTGGCGCTATGGGCTGATGGTGATGCTCGTCGGGCTCGCGGCGGAAAGCCTGATCGGGCGACGGGCGTGACGGGTCGTGGTCCGGACGCAAAGCTGGAAGGTGCTCACGTGCTGACGGGATCGAAAGACGTGGCGGGCGAAGAAGCGGGAGCGGTGCGTCACGCGTTGGACGCGGTGCGATCGCGCTGGCGCAGGTTGGCCAGGTTGCGGCTCGCGAGAACGGTGGCCGCGATCGTCGCTTCCGTGTGGCTGCTCGCGTGGATCGCCGTCTGGGGGCTGGCCCTCGGCGGCGGAGCGCTCGCGCTCGCCGCTGCGATCGCGTTCGCGGTGAGCACCGTCATCGCCCTGGCGGCCATCGTTCGGCGCCAGCCCGAGCCGGGCGATCGTGCGCTCGCGCGGTACATCGAAGAGCAGTGCCCGGCGCTCGAAGACCGCCTGGCGACAGCGGTCGAGATATCAGGCGACGGGACGTCCGCCGGCAGCCTTCGCGGCGCCCTGCTGGCCGATGCCTCGCGCGCGCTTGGCGAGGCGCCGCTCGACGACATCGTGCCACGCGAGCGGGTGCGACGTGCCGGTATGCTGGCTGCTGTCGCCGCGGTCGCCGTGCTCGCGGCCGTTGCCCTCTGGATTGAACCGGGGCGGCAGGCCCTTCGGTCCGCGGCGCTCTACGTCATTCCCGGCCGGCTGGTGTTGCAGGTCTCGCCGGGCGACGCGCGCGTCAAACGTGGCGCGCCCTTCGTCATCCGCGTGCAGACTACGGCCGGCCAGGCGGGGATCGTGCCGGAGCTCACCGTCAGACTCGGCGACCAGCGGCGCACCGTCCGCATGCCCGCGAGCGGGCGCGACACCTTCGCGTGGCGGTTCGACGGAGTGCCCGCCTCGTTCACGTACTCGGTCTCGGCGGCCGGGCGCACTTCCGAAACCTACGCCGTGACCGCCCTCGATCCACCGCGCGTGGTCCGGATCGATCTCCGGTACCAGTTCCCGGAGTACACGCGGCTGCCGCCGCGTGACGAGGAGGACGGCGGCGACATCTACGCGCCGAACGGCACGCGCGTCACCCTGTCGATCCGCGCGAGCACCGGCGCGACTGCCGGTGCGCTGGCGCTCGGCGATGGCCGGCGCGTGCCGCTGCAACCCGCAGCCGGGGGCACGTTTCAGGCGACGCTTCCGATCACCGCCGACGGCTCGTACCGCGTGGCGCTCACCGACCGCGACGGCCTGGCGCCGGACAGCGACACCGAGTACTTCATCCACGTGCTGAACGATCGTCCGCCCGACGTGCGTATCCTGCGGCCGGCCGGCGACCGGCAGGTGACCCCGCTCGAAGAAATCACGATCGAGGCGCGTGCCGACGACGACTACGGGGTCGGCGCCTTTGACCTCGTCTACAGCGTGCGCGGCAGCCGGGAGAAGTCGGTTCCCCTGCAGGGCGAGCGATCGCCGTTGTCCGTCACCGGGCGGCACACGCTGTTTCTCGAGGACCTCGGCGTGCAGCCCGGCGACTTCGTCACCTACTACGCCCGGGTCCGCGATGTCGCCCGCGGCCGGCAGTCGACGGAGGCGCGAAGCGACATCTTCTTCCTGGAGGTGAAGCCGTTCGAGGAGGAGTTCGCGGCGGCGCAGAGCCAGGCTGGTGGCGCGGGGGGCAACCGGTCGCTCGACGACCTCGTCACCGCTCAGAAGGAAATCGTCGTGGCGACCTGGAAGCTGGATCGCCGTGCCGCGGCCGGGCGATCGGCGCAGGACGTGCGGGCAATCGGCCGTGCGCAGGGGGAGTTGAAGGCGCGCGTCGATCGCGCCGCCGCCGAACTGCGCACGCCGCGGCGCCGGCCGCGCGTGGTGCAGGGCGACG
>JBKPMI010000271.1:0-10063 GCA_046732075.1 Acidobacteriota bacterium
CGGTTGCTCCGCCTCCCGCGCAACGGGAGGCGCCCGCCCCGCAGGTTGCCGCCGCCGAGGTTCCGACGCCGGCGCCGCGGGAGGTGCCACACGCGCCCGCGCGAGCCGCGGCTCCCGCGGAACCCGAGGTGGCTCGCGGCGATCTGGTCGGTCCGGGGCCCGGGGTGGTCGAGCCGTCTCTCCTGGCGCCGCCGCGCATCGCCTATCCGGTCATGGCGCGGCAACAGAAGATCTCGGGTCAGGTCGTCGTCCTCGTCCTCGTCAACGAGAACGGGGCGGTGACGGATGCCCGTGTTCAGAAAGGAATCGGAGGGCGAACCGGAATCGACCAGGTCGTTCTCGATGCGGTGCGGAGCTCCCGGTTCCGCGCCGCGACCAAGAAGGGGATTCCCGTCAAAATGTGGCGTACCGTGGTGGTGGACGTGAGGCCGTGACAGTGGTTCGCTCTCCGCGAGGTACGATGGGATACCGGCGAGCAGGAGGAAGAAACGAATGAGTCTTTCCCCGGACCAGAGAAAGTTCTACGAACACACGCTCGAGGTGACGCGGCGCGAGATCAGCGAAGCCGAATCCGAGATCCAGGCGGAGTTGGCGAAGGTCAAGGACCGCCTCGCGGAGCTTCAGAACGCGCAGAAGGCGGCGAGACAGATGTACGACGCCGCCTGTATGCGCCTCGGCATTCCGAACGACCTCGAAGACGCCGAATCGCACGGCTGATCCGCGCCTCGCGGCTCGTCCGGCCTGACCCTCCGGCAGCTCGTCGCTGCCGAGCCGTCCTCTCGCTCGCGGTGCTCGCCGGCCTCGCGGCCTGTCGCGGCGAGCCCGCCTCACAGCGCCCCGGCCCGGTTCCGTCGGCCCGTCGCGTCGTTGCGCTCGCCCCGAACCTGACGGAGATCGTGTTCGCCCTCGGGGCCGGCGCGTCACTGGTTGGCGTCTCCGACTACTCGGACTACCCGCCGTCCGCGCGCTCGATTCCGCGGGTCGGCGGACTCGACGTGAGCGCCGAGAAGGTCGCGTCGCTGCGGCCCGACCTGGTCCTGGCGACACGGGAGGGCAACGCGCGGGGCCCGGTCGCCGCGCTCGCCTCAGCGGGAGTGCGCGTCCTGACGCTCCCGACCGGCTCGCTCGACGCGGTCCTCGAGAGCATCCGCCTCTGCGGGGAAGCTCTCGGCCGCTCCGACCAGGCGGCGGCTCTGGTGCGGTCGCTCGAGCGGCGCCGCGCCGCGGTCCGGGCGCGGAACGCGGGCCTTCCGCGGCCCCGGGCGATCCTCCTCGTCTGGCCGGATCCTCCGCAGGCCGCGGGCGGGGGAACATTCCTGGACGACGTTCTCTCCGACGCCGGCGCCGAGAACCTCCTCCGGTCGCGTCCGGGTTGGCCCGTCGTTTCGGCGGAGTACCTCTCGACCGCGCCCGCGGACGTCCTGGTCCTCCCGGCCTCGGCCGAGAACCGGCCGGTCTTCGAACGATCCCGGTCCGATGGAGCGCTCTCCCGCGGCGCAATCGGCGGGGCGCGCGTCGTCTGGATGGACGAGGCGTCGCTCTCGAGGCCGGGTCCCCGCGTTTTCGACGCGCTCGAGCGCCTCGCGGCGGCTCTCCATCCCGCGCCCACTGTGACTCCATGAGAGGCCGGTTCGCGGCGGGCCTCGCGGCGGCGGCGGGGCTGCTTGCGCTGAGCGTCCTCCTCGGGCTCTCGGTCGGCGGCGTCCGGCTCTCGCTGCCGGACCTCCTCTCCGGAAGAGGCGCGGCCGGCGAGACGGCGCGGCTGGTGGCCTCGCTGCGGGCGCCGCGAGTCTTGCTCTCCGCGCTCGTTGGAGGGTGTCTCGCTCTCGCCGGCGCCGCGCTGCAGGCGCTGTTGAAAAACCCGCTGGCCGACCCGTTTCTCCTCGGCACGTCGGGAGGAGCGGCGACCGGCGCGGCGCTCGCGGCCGTCGCCGGATTCTCTCCGCTCGTGTCGCCGGCGGCTTCGTTCGCGGGCGCGGTCGTGTCGTCGCTCGCGGTCGCCGCGCTCGCGCGTCGGGGCGGGCGGCTCGACCTCCAGCGCCTGCTGCTCGCGGGCCTGATCGCCAACGCGTTCTTCTCGGCCGTCCTTCTCGCGGTGTTCTCGGTCGCGTCGGGACAGACCGCGCGGACGATGCTCTTCTGGATGATGGGCAGCCTCGCGGATGCGACGCTCGGGAAAGCCCTGGCGCTCGCGCCGTACGCCGCGGCAGGCCTCGCCGTGCTCCTCGCGTTTGCCGCGCGCCTGAACCTCTTCGCGGTCGGGGAGGAAAACGCCGCCGCGCTGGGGGTGGACGTCGAGAGGTCCAAGCGGATCGTCTTTCTCGCAGCCTCGCTCCTGACCGGCGCAGCGGTCTCGTTCGCCGGAATCATCGGTTTCGTGGGACTCCTCGTCCCGCACGCCGTCCGATCCGCCGTGGGAAACGACCAGCGCGTGTTGCTGCCGGTCTCCGCCGTGGCCGGCGCGGCGCTTCTCGTCGCGGCGGACGCGGTCTCCCGCGCCGCCTTCGCGCCGGCGGAACTGCCGGTCGGAGCGGTGACGGCGGCGATCGGCGCGCCGCTCTTCGCATGGCTCCTCCTGCGAAACCCGTGACTCCGTTCGTGGAAGCCCGCGGGCTGACCGCGGCGTACGGCGCGACGCGGGCCCTGGACGGGCTCGACGCCATCATCGGACGGGGCGAGATCGTCGCTCTCCTCGGAGAGAACGGGTCCGGGAAATCCACGTTCCTCCGCGTGGTTGCGCGCATCGTGGCGCCGGCCTCGGGGGAGCTCCTCCTCGACGGACGGCCGCTCGCCGCGCTCGGCCGCCGCGAGACTGCACGGCGCACGGCGTACCTCCCGCAGGCGACGGAGCTGGTGTTTCCGATCCGCTGCCTCGACCTCGTCCTCCAGGGACGGGCTCCGTGGGCGCGGGGATTCTCTTCCGACTCGCCCGGCGACGGGGACCGCGCGCTCGCGGCGATGCGCGCGTGCGACGTGGAAGGCCTGGCGGAGCGCGACGCGTCCGCGATTTCGGGGGGCGAGAAGCGGCGCGTCTTCCTCGCGCGGGCAATCGCGCAGGAGGCGGAGCTGTGGCTTCTCGACGAGCCCACCGCGGGTCTCGACCCGCGCCACCGCCTGGAGTTCCTGGAACTCCTCACGCGGGTGCACCGCGAGCGGGAGACGACCGTGGTGCTCGTCACCCACGAGATCGACCTGGCGTCCGACCTCGCGGACCGGGTTGTTCTCCTGCGCCGCGGGAAGGCGCTCGCCGCCGGCGCCCCGGCCGAGATCCTGACCCCGGACCTCCTGCGGCGGGCGTTCGGCGTCGAGAGCCGGATCGAGACCGGCCCCGACGGGAGGCGACGAATCGTGCCCTACGCGCCCACGAGGCTTTAACGTCGCTCTCGCTCGCTCGGGGGGCTGCGTTCCGCACCGGCGAGCGGCTCGCCAAGCCCGGCTCGACCGCTCGCCTGCCCCCTTCGCTCCCTCGTGCTCCCACGGCGAGAGCCTCCTCCCTCGATTACCTCGGGAGACTCCTCGCGCCGCGAGCTGCTACCATTCGCGCTCCCATGTGGTTCAAGAAAGATCGGACTCCCAAGGAGCCCAGGGAAAAGCGCAGCAAGGTCCCGGAGGGCCTCTGGGTCAAGTGCGAGAGCTGTCGCGAGATCCTGTACAACAAGGAGCTCGCCCGAAACTTCAAGATCTGCACGAAGTGCGGCTACCACTTCCGCCTCTCGGCTCCGGAGCGTCTCGCCATGCTCTTCGACGACGCCCGGTACGTCGAGCAGGACGGCGACCTGCGTTCGGTCGACCCGCTGAAGTTCCGGGACTCGAAGCGCTACCGGGACCGGCTGAAGACCGCCGAGGAGAACGTGGGGAGCTCGGAGGCCATCGTCGTCGGATCCGGAACGGTCGGCGGCATACCCGTGATCATCGCGGCGATGGAGTTCTTCTTCATGGGCGGATCGATGGGATCGGTCGTCGGCGAGAAGGTGACCCGCGCCGCGGAACGCGCGGTCGCGGAGCGGAAGCCTCTCGTCATCGTCTCGACTTCGGGCGGCGCCCGCATGCAGGAGGGGATCCTCTCGCTCATGCAGATGGCGAAGATCTCGGCGTCGCTCGCGCGGCTTGCCGAGAGCCGCATCCCGTTCGTCTCCGTGATGGCCGACCCGACGACCGGCGGCGTCACCGCCTCCTACGCCATGCTCGGCGACCTGAACGTCGCGGAGCCGAATGCCCTCATCGGGTTTGCCGGCCCCCGCGTGATCGAGCAGACGATCCGGCAGACCCTGCCGGAGGGATTCCAGCGCTCCGAGTTCCTCCTGGAGCACGGCATGCTCGACTTCATCGTCGACCGCTCGGAGATGAAGGAGACGCTCGTCCGGTGCCTGGAGCTCCTCTGGAAGGCGGCGTGAGCCCGTCATAGCGACGACGCGGCTTCCGAATCTCGCCCGTCTCGAGAGCCTCGCTCCGCGCGGGATGAGGCTCGGCCTCGGGGCCATCGACGCGGTCTGCGAGCGCCTGGAGCGTCCGGAGCGGCGCGTCCCGTCGGTGCTCGTCGCGGGCACGAACGGCAAGGGATCGGCGGCCGCGACCCTGTCCGCGATCGCGCGCGCCGGCGGAATTCGCGCGGGCCTGTACACGTCGCCGCATCTCTCCCGAGCCGGGGAGCGGATCCGCGTCGAGGAAAGCGACCTCTCCGACGACGAGCTCGACGCCGCGCTCGCGCCCGTCTTTCGCGCCGCGGACCGGCCCCCCGCGCTGCCGCTCACCTACTTCGAAGCGCTGACCGCCGCAGCCTTCTTCGTCTTCGCGGAGCGGCGGCTCGACCTCGCGATACTGGAGGTCGGCCTGGGAGGCCGGTACGACGCCACCAACGTCGCGCCCGCGGCGCTTTCGGTCGTGACGTCGATCGATCTCGACCACACCGAGGAGCTGGGTCCGACGCGGGAGGCGATCGCCCGGGAGAAGGCCGGCATCTTCCGGCCCGGGAAGCCCGCGCTCATCGGACCGGCCGACGCGGAGCCGCGCGCCGCGCTCGCGGATGCGGCGCGGTGGTGCGGAGCGGTCCCGCACTTCGCGGCGGAGGAGGTCCGCGTCGGCGACGTGGCGACGGGCATCGACGGAACCCGGTTCACGGTCGAGACGCCGGGCGGCGCGATGCGCCTCGCGACTCCGCTCCCCGGGCGGCACCAGGCCGGGAACGTCGCCCTGTCGGTGCGTGCCGCGGAGCTGCTCTCGCCGGAATTCGCGGGCCTCGGAAAGGCGGCGATCGCGGCGGGGACGGCGGCGACCCGCTGGCCCGGGCGGCTGGAGAAGCTCTCCCTCCGCGGCCGCACCGTGCTCGTGGACGGATGCCACAACCCCGCGGCCGCCTCCGCGATCGCGCAGTTCCTGGGGGACGCCGGCCTCACGGGACGGGCACGTCTCGTCTTCGGGGCGATGGCGGACAAGGACGTCGAGGGGATGGCGGCTCTCCTCTTTCCGAGCTTCTCCTCCGTCCGGCTCGTGCCGGCTCCGTCCGCGCGCGCGGCCACTGTCGGGGAGCTCCTCCGGCGCACCGCGTCGATCCGTCCCGACGCGCTTTCCGCGGAGAGCCTCGAGGCGGCGCTGCGCGCGGCAGCGGGGGAACCCGACGCGACCCCTATAATCGTGGCCGGCTCGCTCTATCTCGTCGGCGTTGCCCGGGAGCTTCTTCTCTCCGGGCGCCTCGAGGACGCATGACTCTCGCTGCACCGACTTACAGCCGGGACTACTTCGAGCGGCTCGAAGAAGAGCGCCTCGCCATCTTCGCCTGCCGCAGCGCCCGGGCGACGCGACCGCGCGGGCCCCTTCCAGCCGACGAGGACGACTTCCGAACGCAGTACGTTCGGGACCGCGACCGGATCATTCACTCCCGCGCGTTCCGCCGGCTGAAGCACAAGACGCAGGTCTTCATTCCGTTCGAGGGGGACCACTTCCGGACCCGGCTGACCCACACGATCGAGGTCTCGCAGATTGCGCGGAGCGTGGCACGCGCCCTCGGCCTGAACGAGGACCTGACGGAAGCGATCGCGCTCGGCCACGACCTGGGGCACACGCCGTTCGGCCACTCCGGCGAGAACGTGCTCGACGATCTGCTCGTCCGGAGCCACCCGGAGGCCGGCCGGTTCAAGCACAACTACCAGTCGGTCCGGGTGGTCGATCGCCTCGAGAGGCGCTACGCCGAGCCCGGGCTGAACCTGACCGACGACGTCCGCGAGGGGATTTTCAAGCACACGGCGTGGCGGCGCGACTTCCCCTTTCCGCTCGACTTCGTCGAGGGGCTGCGCTTCGAGTCGGGCGGGACGCTGGAGGCGCAGGTCGTCAACTGGTCCGACGAGATCGCGCAGCAGACCCACGACCTCGAGGACGGAATCGAGCTCGCGGGCGAAGCCGCGGTCGAGGCCCTGGCCGTGTCCCGCCGGGCGCGGGAGGCGCGGGGCGGGGGCGAGGACACGACCGTCCGCCGGGCTTCGCTCATCCGCGGGATGATCGCGACCCTCACGCACGACCTCGTGGAAGCGTCGCGGTCGCGCATCGAGACGTGGCTCGACGCGAACGCGATCCGGACGCCGCAGGCCTTCTTCGAGCGCAGCGGAAAGCTTCCCGGAGACCTGGTCGGATTTTCGGACGAGGGGCGACGGCTCTACGCGGAGCTCCGCCGTTTCGTTTACCGGCACGTCATCCACTCGTTTCCGGTTTCCCGCCACGACGGGCGGGCGCGGCGCGTGGTGGCCGGCCTCTTCCACGCCTACTCCGAGAACCCGCGGCTCCTGCCGGACTCGGTTCTCGAAACCCTTCGCCAGGATCTCGGCATCCCGTTCCTCCGGGAGGTTGCGCTTCCGGACGTCCCGAAGGAGGTCGAGCGCAACTACCGGCCGCGCCCCGAGTTCTACCGCACGATCGCCGACCACATCGCGGGCATGACCGACAGCTACTGCATCTCGGAGTACCGGGAGCTCGTCGTAGACTCTCCGTCATCGTGAGCTCACCGACTTCCACGTCCCCGCCGGCCGCGGCCTTCCTGGACCGGGACCTCGACGTCGTCGATCCGGACGTCGCCGGCTGGATCCGCCGTGAAGAGATCCGCCAGAACGAGGGCCTGGAGCTGATCGCCTCGGAGAACTTCGTCTCGCGCGCGGTGCGGGAGGCGCAGGGCTCCGTGCTGACGAACAAGTACGCGGAGGGATACCCGGGGCGCCGGTACTACGGCGGCTGCGAGTTCGTGGACAAGATCGAGTCGCTCGCGATCGAGCGGGTCAAGAATCTCTTCGGTGCCGAGCACGCGAACGTGCAGCCGCACTCGGGCTCCCAGGCCAACATGTCCGTCTACATCACGGTTCTGAAGCCCGGAGACACGATCCTCGGAATGAACCTGTCGCACGGCGGGCACCTGACGCACGGCCACCCGCTCTCGTTCTCGGGGAAGGAATACAAGGTCGTCGCGTACGGGGTGCGGCGGGAGGACGAGCGCATCGACTACGACGAGCTCGCGGCGGTCGCGCGGGAGCACCGCCCCGGCCTGATCATCGCGGGCGCGTCCGCGTATCCACGCGAGATCGACTTCGCGCGGTTCGCCGAGGTCGCCGCGGAGATCGGCGCGGTCCTCATGGTGGACATCGCGCACATCGCCGGGCTCGTCCTCGCCGGGCTGCACGGGTCGCCCGTCCCGCACGCCGAGTTCGTCACGTCCACGACCCACAAGACCCTGCGCGGCCCGCGGGGCGGTTTCATCCTTTGCCGCGCGGACCGCGCGAAGGACCTGGACCGCAGCGTCTTTCCGGGAGTGCAGGGGGGACCGCTCGAGCACGTCATCGCGGCAAAGGCGGTCGCGTTCGCCGAGGCGGGCACCCCCGAGTTCGCGGACTACCAGCGCCGCGTGGTCGAGAACGCCCGCGCGCTCGCGGATCGATTGACCGCCCGGGGATTCCGCCTGGTCTCCGGAGGGACCGACAACCACCTCATGCTCGTGGACGTCGGCGCCGCCGGGCTGTCCGGCAAGGAAGCCGAGAAGATGCTGGAGGCGGTGGGCCTGACCGTGAACAAGAACACGATCCCGTTCGACACGCGGCCTCCGCTCGTCGCGTCGGGCATCCGGATCGGCACGCCCGCCGTCACGACGCGCGGGATGGGCACGTCCGAGATGGCGTCGATCGGCGACGCGATCGCCCGCATTCTCGAGTCGCGCGGCGACGCGGGGGTGCAGGACGAAGTGCGCCGGACCGTCGCGGAGCTCTGCTCGGCCTTTCCGCTCCCGGTGTGAGGCCGCGGAGGCTCGCGGCCGTCGCCGCGGCTGCACTTCTTCTCCTCCTCTTCCTCCTTTCGAACCGTCCCGCCGAGCTCCGCCAGCGAGTCGCGTACCTCCGCCAGTCCGCGACGCAGGAGCTGGCCCTGCGGCGCCTGGGCGGCTCGGGGGCGGCAATGGACCGCGGCTTCTTCGCGTTCCTGGAGTCCGCCCGGCGGACGATCCCGCCGGGTACGCGCGGCGTCGCGGTCTACCTCGAGCCTCCGACGAAGCCGGCCCTCTACCTCGCGTCCTACGTGCTCGCGCCCACGCCGGTCGTCCTCGCGCCCCGCCAGGTTCCGCCGCGCTGGCTCGCCGCGGTCTACGGCGGGACGCCGCCTCCCGCCGAATGGCGCGTGCTGGCGAGGCTGCCGGGCGGCGCGCTGCTCGACCCGCCGTGACGGGGTTACCAGTCTCGCTCCTCGCCCTCGCCGGGATCCTCCTGGCGACGGCAGCGATCGGTTCCGGCGTCGCGGTCGCCCTCGTCCCGCGGGGGCTCGCCTGGCGCGAGGAGCGGCTCGCGTGGGGCTTCGCCGCCGGCCTCGCCATCCTCGGGGGATCGGTCGGTCTCGCGTTCGCGCTCCACTCGACCCCGGGCTGGCTCTGGTTCCTGCTCCTGTCGGTGATCGTGGGTCTGCCCGCGCGCCTCGTCCGGTTCCGGAGGGAAGCGCCGGCGCCGCCGCCTTCGGAAGGCGGCCGGATTGCCGGAATCCTGCTAGCTATAGTAATAGTCGGTATAGCGCTCTACGCCCTGCGAGCCCTGACCGAGCCGATGTGGGCCAACGACTACGTGGCGATCTGGGGCTTCAAGGGCAAGACGTTTTTCGCCGAGCAGCAGATCCCGGACCGGCTCTTCCGCTGGCAGGCCCTGTCTTTCTCACACCCGGAGTACCCGCTCGGTCTGCCCCTCCTCTACGCCGGAATCGCGTTCCTCCTGGGGCGGTGGGACGACCACGCGATGGCGCTCCTCTTCCCCTTTCTCCAGGTGGCGACACTTCTCCTCCTGTACGGCTGGCTGCGCCGTCGGGGCGCGGATCGGACGCTCGCTCTCGCCGCGGCCGCCCTCCTGTCGCAGTTCGAGCCGCTCTACCGTGCCTTCACGACCGGGATGGCGGAGGTCCCGCTGTCGTTCGGCGTCCTGTTGCTCGGCACGGCGCTCTCCGACCGGATCGAGCGCACGGACCCCGGCGCTTCGCGCCGCCTCGCGCTCGCCGCTCTGGTCTGCGCCGCCACGAAGAACGAGGGACTCTTCTTCGTGGCGGCGGCTTTCCTGGTCGCGGCCCTCTCGCTTTTCGCCCGAAAGGGATTCGCGGCCCGCGCCGCCGCGATCCTGGCCCTTCCCGCGGCGCTCGTCGTGGCCGCGCACCGGCTGATCCGCGGGAGCCTGCCGCTGCGCGACTTCGACTTCACGCTCCTCGCGCGGCCGGCCGACCTCGCGCCCCGGATCGGCCAGAGCCTGGAAGCCGTCGTGCGCGGCACGCCCGCCGCCGCATGGGTCGGCCTGGCGGCGCTCGCCGTTCTCGTCGCGGCCGGACGGGCGACTCCCGCCGGGTCCGCGCTCCTCGCTCTTGCCGCGTGCGGTCTGGCCGCCTACCTCTTCCTGCCGGCGCTCGCGGTGGAAGGGCCCGCCTGGCTGGTCGAGACGGCATTCTTCCGGACGACCGCGGCCCTGGCGCCGCTGGTCGCCGCAGGAGTGACTGTGCGGCTGGTGCCCGTTTTCGGTAACCGGGGGCCGGAAGCCGGAAGCTGAAAGACCGGCTACCGGCTACCGGCTACCGG
>JBKPMI010000272.1:0-4667 GCA_046732075.1 Acidobacteriota bacterium
GGCGGCTTCCGATCGTGTGCGGCGGAACCGGCTTCTATGTTTCGGCCCTGCTGGACGGACTCCCGGCGGGGCGTTCTCCCGACCCCGCCCTGCGGAACGGCCACGTGGCCTGGGCAGCCGCGCGCGGCGGGGCAGCCGCGCACCGCGCTCTTTCCGTCGTCGATCCGGCCGCGGCTTCCCGCATTCCGCCGTCGAACGTGCGCTACGCGCTGCGCGCTCTCGAGATCGTTTTCGAGACGGGAACCCGCGCGTCGGACCGCCGGCCTTCCTCGACGGAATGGAGCCGGCGATGGCGGGTGATCCGCGTCGCCATCGAACCGTTGCGCCGCGATCTCTATGCTAAGATCGCCGAGCGAGTCCGCAGAATGCTGGATGGAGGGTGGGACGACGAGGTCCGCCGGCTGATCCAGAGCGGGCTTCCCCTCGAATCGAACGCGTTTGGCGCCATCGGATATCGTGAGGTGGCCGGCTGGATCTCAGGTCGCGCGGAAAGGCAGGAGACGCAGAGAGAGATCGTGGCGGCCACGAGGCGCCTCGCGAAGCGCCAGAAGACGTGGCTCTCGCGCGAACGGGAAGCGATCCGGGTGCGCCCCGAAGAAGCCCTACCGCTCATCCTCCAGCTGCTCGATTCGAGCGCCGAGACGGAGAAAATCGAATGAACAAGGCTCCCATCAACGTCCAGGACTCCTTCTTCTACAACCTTCGGAAGGACAACACCGAGATCACGGTCCGGCTCACCTCGGGAGAGGAGCGGATGGGAAGGTTGCGGCGATTCGACAAGTTCGCTCTCGTTCTCGAAGTCGACGGCCACGAAGAGATGATCTACAAGCACGCGATCGCTTCGATCCGAGCGGAGACTCTCCCGCCCACCTCGTGACGACCGTCCGGCGATCCGCGCCTTCCGCCGGCGGACGCACCCCGTTTTTCCAGCGATTCCGGCCCCTGTCTCGAGCGGGTGCGTCCGGTTCGGGCCGGCTTGCGGCCTGGCTCCCGATCGTGGCCCTGGGTCTCCTCGCTGCGGGGTGCGGGACCTCGGGCGGCGGGGGAGGCGGCACCTCCCCCGGACGGGTCCGCGAAAGGGAAAAGTTTCCGCTCGACCCGAGGGAAGAACTCTCCGGACCCTTTCCCGACGGCGTCGAGAGCGGATGGGCCGCTCTCGCGGCCGGAGACCCGGTCGCTGCCGAAAAGGAATTCTCGCGGGCGAGGTCCGCGCACGGCAATCGCGCCGCCGACATCGGGTTGATCGAAAGCCGGGTCCTGCGCGGCCGGACGCGCGAGGCCCTCTCGGCGTGCGAGGAAGCGCTCGCCGGACCTGCGCCGACGGTGCCTCTCCTGGTCGCCTGCGGCGAAGCCCGCGCCCGCTCCGGGCAGGTTTTCGAGGGACACGAGCTCTACGCCCGGGCGGCGGCGCGAGCGCGGGGCCGCTCCGCGATCCGCGAGCGCGCCGAGGAGCTCAAGACCGAAGCGCTGGAGGCCCTGCGGAAGTCGGCGGCCGCCGGAGCGAAGGACCCGAACTTCTCGAGCACGCGGGGCCGGGTGGAGCGCGCGATCGAGGCGGAACCCGGCGACGCCGGGCTCCACGCCCTGGCCGGCGAGATCGAGCTCGCGGCGGGCAACGGGGATCGGGCCTTCGAGAGGTTCCGCGAGGCCTACCGGCTGGATCCGAAGAACGTGGGAGTGCAGGAAAAACTGGCCGAGCTCGCGATCGACAGGGACCCGGCATTCGCGGTCTCGGTGCTCGATTCCCTGGCCCGCCGCGAGCCGCGCTATCGGGAGCGCGCGGCCGAGGCCCGGCTGGCTTTCCGCGTTTCGAACTGGCCGGCCCCCGAGCGCGAGGCGGCGGCGTCCGAGCGCCTGACCCGGGCGGGGGCGGCGACGCTCGTCTGGTGGATGTTCCCCGAGATCCGGGAGACGAAAGTGACGACGAGCGTCATCGCGAGCGACGCGGTATCGCGGCGGGATACCCGCGCGATCCTGCGCGCAGTGTCGCTCGGGCTGCTCGACGTGGACCGCGAGACGCACCGCACGCGCCCGGACGCTGGCCTGACCCGCCGTTCGGGCGCGAGAATGCTCCTGCGGCTGCTCCAGATCGTGAACTCCGGCTCCCGCCCCTCCTGTCTCGAAACCGCACCGGAGTCGGGGAAGGCTGGAGTCGCCGCAGTCCGGGCGGCCGCCGGTTGCGGTCTCCTGGAGGAGTCGGAGAATACCGGGGTGACGGGACGCGAGTTCACGCGCGGGCTGGATCGCGTCCGCACGATGGCTGCCGGAAAGGGGGATCACGAGTGATCGATCCATCGTTGTTCCGACGGGTCACGATCTTCTCGGAGCTCGACCCGCCCCACCTCGACGCCCTGTCCCGGGTGGCGACCGTCCGCACCTACTCGTCCGGAGAGTCGATTCTCCGCGAGGACGAGCCGGGGGACCTCTTCTTCGTGATCGTCCGCGGCCAGGTGAAAGTCTTCGTGGACTCCGAGCACGGCCGGGAGGTGGTCCTGACGCACCTGAAGGCCGGGGACTTCTTCGGCGAGATGGCGCTCTTCGACAACGAGGCGAGGAGCGCGTCGGTCTCGGCGCTCATCCCGTCGGAGCTCGCGGTGCTGCGGCGGAAGGACTTTCTCGACGTGATGGCGGAAGACGTCACCATCGCGCGCCGGATCCTCTCGACCCTTTCGGGGCGCCTGCGGCGCGCCAACGACATGATCGAGTCGCTCGTGCTGCTGGACGTCGGCGGGCGCCTGGCGAGGTATCTGCTGCGCCTGGCGAGGGAGTCGGGGACGCTCGGGGAAGACGGTTGGTACTCGGTTTCCCGCCCCACGCACCAGGTCATCGCGAACTCGATCGGCGCCTCGCGTGAGACCGTGACTCGCCTTCTCCGCCAGTTCGTGGAGCGCGGCCTGATCCGGCTGCGGGGCTCGGCCGTCTGGATCCGGGACGAGCCGCGCCGGACCACGCCCTCCGGGACGCGGAAGCCGTTTGCCGGGACCGACGAGCTCCCGGCCGTGACCGAAGAGGTGACCGGCAAGAAGGGCGGTGCGAAGCCAGCCTCCCCGGCGGCCGGCCCGAGGAAAGGGGAGAGCGGCCGACGGCGGTGAAGGGCCTCTGGACTCTCCCCAACTTCATCACCCTCGTCCGGCTGGCGACGCTCCCGTTCTTTCTCCTGTCCATCGCGGAAGGCAACTTCGGCATCGCCCTGCTGCTCTTCGTCGCGGCGGGAATCTCCGATGGCGTCGACGGTTATCTCGCTCGGCGGTTCCAGATGAATTCGGCGCTCGGTGCATATCTCGATCCGATCGCGGACAAGCTCCTCCTCATGAGCTCCTATCTCTTCCTGGCGGTGCCGTCCTATCCCGCGACGGTCAAGATCCCGGTCTGGTTAGCCGTCATGGTGATTTCCCGCGACATCCTTCTCCTGCTGGTCGCACTGCTGCTCATCCTCTCCGGGACCAAGCGGAGGTTCCCCCCCTCGTGGCTCGGCAAGGTCGCGACGGTGACTCTCATCGTGACGGTGCTCTTCGTCCTCTGCGCGAACGTCTGGGACTGGCCCCGGCCGGTACTTCTCGTCGCGTTCGGAGCCGCGGCCACCGCGACGATCCTTTCCGGTTTCGACTACGTGATCCGGGTCGCGAAATCGCCCGAGCCGGCCGCGCATTCCGCGTGATTCAGCTCACCCTGCTCTCGCGCCCGGGTTGCCACCTCTGCGACGAGATGCGCCGCGAAGTGGACGCGCTTCTCGCGGACCGGCCGCACGAATGGAAAGTCGTCGACGTCGACTCGGATCCCGATCTCGCGCGCCGCTACGGCGACTCGATACCCATCCTTTTCGTCAACGGACACCTCTTCGCGAAGATTCGCGTGCCGCGAATGGCCTCCCGGATCCGTTTGCTGAGATCGGCCGCCGCGCCCCCGCTCTGATCCGCGGTTCGGGGGCGGCGTTGCCTCGCCCGAGCTGGTTCCGCTATATTCGGGACGACCGCGCGGGCATAGCTCAGCTGGTAGAGCGTCAGCTTCCCAAGCTGGATGTCGCGGGTTCGAACCCCGTTGCCCGCTCCAGTTGGTCTCCCACCTCTCGCGGCCCGGCCGGGTAGCCTCAGACGCCTCAGCGGTTCCAGAGAGTCATCGAGGCCGATATCAGGAACGCGAGAGGGCCGAGCGCCATGGCCAGGAAGACCAGCCCCTCCCGCAGGAACACCGTGCTGAACGACCGGGTCGGGGCGCCGTCGCCGTGCGGCTCGGGAACCGGGGCGTCGGGCGCATTTCGTCCCGGGCCCGCGAAGAAGTGCACGCCCGCCGCGGTCAGAACCCAACATGGAATCGTCAGCCACGGCGCCCGCGTGAGCGCCTGGACCGAGCCGCCGACCGCGACCAGGGGAAGGGCGAAGATCAGCAGGCCGCCTGCCAGAGCCGCCGTCTCCAGGACCGTCGGAGCCGGGCGCGCACCGGGGCGGCGCGGGCCGGGCAACAGCGCGAAGAGCGCGATACCGGTAAGGATGAAAGCGAGCGCGGGCATGCGAAAGGGATACAGCAGGCGCGCCGGAGGTGCCGGCTTCCCGGTAAAGCCCGCGCCGGGCCGGAAGTCCCGCCGCGTCCACGTCCGCCGATCCACCTGGTAGTGGCGGTCTTCTCCGGGCCGGGAGATGGAGACGTAGGTCATGCCCCCTCCCTGGGCA
>JBKPMI010000273.1:0-3054 GCA_046732075.1 Acidobacteriota bacterium
GGCCCGGCTCGTAACCGGTGATAGTGCCGAACACCGCCGTGGTCTGAGTCTTGACCTCTGCGCCCGAAGGCGCAACCGCGGTTTCCTGCGTCGTCGTCTTCACCTGGCCGTCCGCGGCGACCGACTCCGTCGAGATTTTAGTGACCAGGATGGGGCCGCCCGGCGACGGAACGGTGACGATCGAGACCTGCCGCCCCACGGTGACCTCGGGCGGCGCCGTGAGGTCGGGGGCAATCGCGTAGGCGACTTCGCGGCCGTCGGCGCTCCGCACCACGATCGTCTTTCCCGCCTCGTAGCGGACGACGTCTCCGGTGACCGTGACCGTCTTCGCCTTTTCGGTCTCGCGCGTGTACACCGCGGTCGGGGCCGAGCCGGGCGCGCGGGCCGCCTCGGGACCGATCTCCGTCACGCGCGTGACCCGCACGACGCCGTCAGCCGCGGGCTCCGCGAAGATCGTGACGCGATGTCCGACCTGGACCTCGGGAGGAACGACGACATCCGGCGAGAGCGCGTAGGTCACGACGCGATCGTCCGCCTGGCGGAGAACGATCGTCTTGCGCGCGTCGTAACGGACGATTTCGCCGCTCGCCGTGACGGCTGTCGCGGCCCCCGCGGCGGCGGGAGTCGGGTTCGCCTCCTGGGAGGCGGCGATCGTCGCGACGGCCGCGATCGCGACGGAAACGAGCATCACGAGAGTCTTCATTCGGTTCCTCCGGGGCGGCTCCGGTGGCCGCACACCCCGAAGGGGATCAAAAAACGTGCCGCTCCGGTTATTCTGTGTCCGTGAGACTTACGGCCGCCTTCGGACTTGTCCTCGCGCTCGCGGCGCCTCCGCCGACGCCCGCGCCCGGACCCACGCCGGCGCCGGCGCCGAGGAAGACGGCCTGGCCCCTCCCGCTCTCGGACGGGATCCCGACCGAGCTGCCGGGCTACGCGGCGGCGCCGCGCGACCCGCTCCCCGACACCGACGAGAACGAAATGGGTGTCTACACCGAGGTCTCGCGCTTCTTCCAGCGGGTCGAGAGCCCGACGTCCGTGCGGCAGTTCCGGCTGGTCGTCCAGGACTACGGTCCCGGCAAGGACTTGACCGGGGCAATCCGAAAGGCGGTGGCCGAGGCGGCGAAAGCGCCGCAGGTTCAATCGCGCGAGGAGAAGGTTGCGGGGCTGACGGCGTTCGCGGTGACGGATCGATCCGCAGGGAACCCGACGACCCTGGTCACGGTGATCGCGTCCCCGTCCCGCCTCGTGCTGGGCCAGGGGGCGAACGTCGAAGCGGCCGACGCCCTGAAGCTCGTGGGCCACGTGGATTTTGCGAAGGTGATCAACGCCAAGTGAGGGTGTGACCGTCCGCCGCGCCGTCCGCGACGACGGCGCCCGAATCGTGGAGCTCGACCGCGAGCTCGCGACGTTCGAGAAACTGCGTCCGCCCGACGACGCCGAGGCCGCGCGCTTGCTCTCCTGGATCTTCGACACGCAGAAGCTGGAGGCGTTCGTCGCCGAGCTGGACGGGACGATCGAGGGGATCGCGCTCTTCTACGAGACGCCCGGGTCGACGTTCCGCGCGCGGCCGTTCCTCTATCTCGAGGACCTCGTGGTGACGGAAGCCGCGCGGAGCCGCGGCGTCGGCGAAGCGCTGATGAGGGCGCTCGCGGAGGAGGCCGTGAAGAGGAACGCGTGGCGGGTGCACTGGGCGGTGCTCGACTGGAACGAGCGCGCGATCCAGTTCTACGACCGGCTCGGCGCTGAAAAGGACGACTGGTTCCACTACGGCCTGGACGAGGCGCAGTTCCGGAAGCTCGCGGGGGGCTAGAGGCGACTACACCCCGATCGGGTGCCAGGTGGTCTTGGTCTCGGTAAACGCCTCGATGAAGTCGAGGCCCTGCGCTTCCTCCGCGAAGTAGTCCGCGATCGCGTACCGCTTCACGCGCTTCACGTTCACCGCGCCGTCCTCCGCCATCGACTTCGAGAGCGCGCGGTCGCCGCCGGCATCCGCGATCGCGTTGACGTCCATGTGGCGCGCGAGGTGCGGGACCAGCTCGTCCTTCCGGCCGGAGATCAGGTTCGTCACGCCCGCCGGAAGGTCGGACGTTGCCAGGATCTCCGCCAGCTCGAGGGACGCGAGCGGGTATTTCTCGGAGAGGAGCACCACCGCGGCGTTGCCGGAGACGACGACCGGCGCGACGAGCGAGACGAGCCCCAGGAGGTCCGGAGTCTCGGGCGCGACGACGCAGACGACCCCCGTGGGCTCGGGCACCGAGAAGTCGAAGTACGAGGACGCCACCGGGTTCACGGTGCCCAGCAGCGCGGTGTACTTGTCGGACCAGCCGGCGTAGTACACCAGCCGGTCGATTGCCGCGCGGACTTCCTTGCGTGCAGCGGCGGGAGTCGCGCCGCGGGTCTCGCGCAGGAGCTTCTCGAAGCTCTCGGCGCGGCCCTCCAGCATCTCCGCCATCCGGTAGAGGATCTGCCCCTTCAGGTACGCGCTCTTGCCCGCCCAGCCGGGTTGCGCGGCGCGCGCCTTGCGCACCGCTTCGCGCAGGTCCTTCCGCGAGCCTCGCGAGACGTTCGCGAGGAGCTCGCCGGCCGCGTCGGGGACCGGGTCGTAGCGGCCCGACTCCGTGCGGATGAATTCGCCGCCGACGTAGAGCTTGTACGTCTTCCGGACTTCGAGCTCCGTCATCAGCCGAGCTCCACGTAGGCCCGGAGCCCGTGCACGCCGCCCTCGCGGCCGAAGCCGGACTCCTTGTATCCGCCGAACGGAGACGTCGGGTCGAACTTGTTGAACGTGTTCGCCCACACGACGCCGGCGCGCATCTTCGCCGTGATCTTGAAGATCTTCGACCCCTTGTCGGTCCAAACGCCCGCGGAGAGCCCGTATGGGATGTTGTTCGCCTTCTCGACCGCCTCGTCCGGCGTGCGGAACGTCATCACGGTCAGGACCGGCCCGAAGATCTCCTCCCGGGCGATGCGGTGGGACTGCGCGACGCCCGTGAAGAAGCTGGGCGGGAACCAGTAACCCTTGGACGGAATGGAACAGGAGGACTGATGCAGCTC
>JBKPMI010000274.1:0-19122 GCA_046732075.1 Acidobacteriota bacterium
GCCCAAGGAGGGCTCGATGGTCGTGCAATCCCGGGAGGTGGACGAGTTCGGACACGTCCGACTCGGCGGGATCGGCGACCTCCTGGCCCGGGAGATCCGGCAGCGCACCGGGTTCGACGCGCGCGTCACCGTCCTCGGCTACGTCCAGAGGGGAGGGACGCCGACGGCCTTCGACCGGATCCTGGCCACGCGGTTCGGAATCGCCGCCATCGACGCGGTTCACGACGGAGACTTCGACCACATGGTCGCCCTGCGCAACGCCGCGATCGTCCGGATTCCCCTGGCGGAAGCGCTCGACCGGCTGAAAACCGTCGATCCCGAATTGCTCGGGGTGGCGGAGGTTTTCTACCGATGACCGGAGGGCCCGAGGCGCTGGCGTAAATCCGGCGCAACTGATAACGTCGCGGCGTGCTCCGCCGCGTGTCCAATCCCCCGAATCCGTGGGCCGAAAACGAGGTCGAGTGGCTGGGCGAGCCGCCCGCCGCGGAGCTCGAGGTTTACGAGGAGGAGGTGGAGCGCGCGCTTTCGGAGAACGACAGCCCCGACGTCGGATTCCGCTGGAGCCTGAACCCGTACCGGGGATGCTTTTCGGCCTGCGCCTACTGCTACGCGCGTTCCAGCCACCAGTACTGGGGATTCGGCGCCGGAACCGACTTCGACCGCAAGATCATCGTCAAGACGAACGCCCCGGAAAAGCTCCGCGAGGAGTTCCACCGCCCGTCGTGGAAGGGCGAAAAGATCGCCTTCTCCGGCAACACCGACTGCTATCAGCCGCTCGAGGCGGTCTATCGCGTGACCCGCAGATGTCTCGAGGTCTGCCGGGAGTTCCGAAACCCCGTCGGCATCATCACGAAACACGCGCTCGTCCGGCGGGACATCCCTCTGCTCACCGAAATGTCCCGGGAGTCCGACGTCTCGGTCACGCTTTCCATCCCCTTCGCGGACGACGCGATCGGCCGCGCGATCGAGCCGGGCGCGAGCCTCTCCTCGCAGCGGTTCGAGACGCTCGCGATGCTGTCCGACGCCGGAATACGCACCGGAATCGGAATCGCGCCGGTGATCCCGGGCCTGAACGACAGCGATATCGGGCCGCTGCTCAAACGCGCCCGCGCGGCCGGAGCGCGGCACGCCTTCCTCGTCCTCGTGCGCCTCTCGGGGCAGACGCTTCCGGTCTTCGAAGAGCGGCTGCAGGAGGCCTTCCCCGACCGCGCGTCGAGGATCTGGCATGCGATCGAGGAGATGCGGGGAGGAAAACGCAACGACACGCGCTTCCACGACCGCATGGTGGGACGCGGCCCGCGCTGGGCCGCGATCGAGGCGCTCTTCGAGACACAGTGCCGCCGCCTCGGGTTGAACGCGGATCACGGGGACGCGGACTCGGGGGAGAGGCCCTCCTCGTTCCGCCGGCCGACCGCTCAAAGCGAGCTCTTCCCATCGGAGTCCCGCGCCCCCCGGGGATAGACTCGCCGCGATGACGCCGCGACGCTGGATCGAGTATCTGGCGGCGATCCTGGCCGGGAACGCGATCTACTTCCTGATCCTCTTCCCGGGCCTTCCCCGCATCCTGCAGCACCAGCCGTTCCGGTTCGATGCGGGGCTCGCGCTCGCGTTCCTCTGCTGCGTCGGGATCTACGGGGTCATCCGGATGGCCAGCCGCCACGCACAGCGACTGAATCGGCGCAGCCTCCTGCGCTAGCGGCGACGAGGGTCAGGGGAAAAGGAAGATCAGGGCGAGGCCGAAAAGGAAGCAGTAGATCGCGAACCAGTAGAGCCGGCGGGCGACCACGACCCGCAGGAGCCAGCCGATCGCGAAGTAACCCACGACGCCGGCGACCGCTGCTCCCACCAGGTACTTCGCGAAGTCGGAGCCGACGAAGAAACTCCCTCCCCGCTCCTGCAGAGCACCGTAGACCTCCACCACGGACGCCCCGAGCACCGCGGGGATCAGGACGAGAAACGAGAACGTCGCGGCCCAGCGGGCGGCGAATCCCACGAGAAGGGCGAACGCGATCGTCGACGCGGACCGCGAGAGACCCGGCAGCACGGCAAGACCCTGGACGACACCGATCAGGATCGCGTCCCAGACGGTCGTGTCCGGCCGTTCCCGACCGCTCCTCCGCGCGAAGAGCGACAGCATCAGGAAGAGTCCGGAGAGTATCTCCATCGAGCCCACGAATCGCGGGTCGGTCTTCGTCTCCTCGACCGCGCGCTTCAGGAGCAGCCCGACGATCCCGGTGGGTACCGTCGCCGCAAAGACGAGGAGGGCGAGGTTCCAGGACGAGCGGCGACGCTCGCGATCGTGCGCGACGAGTCCGGCCACGTCGTCCCGGAGCGTCCGTCGGAAGAACACGATCACGGCGGCGAGCGTCCCCAGGTGCACCATCACGTCGAAGAGAACTCCGACCTGGCGAAACTTCGGCAGCAGCATCTCGACCGCCGAGAGGTGCCCGTCCGAGGAGACCGGCAGGAACTCGGTCAGCCCCTGCACGACGCCGAGGAGGATCGATTCGAGCCAGGTCATCGAAACAAGCTATCAGCTGTCCGCGATGAGCCCGCTCACACGATCACGGGCACGATCACGGGACGAATTCCGAACTCGCGGCGACACGCCCTCTTCGCGGCCAGCGCGATCTCGGAACGCAGCCACTCGACGTCGGCCCGCTCCTCGGGCGTCGCCCGGTCCAGGACTTCCCGCGCCGCGCGCGAGATTTCGCCCGACAGGCCGGCCTCGGCGCGCGCCACGCCCCGGGAGACGACCGCGATCTCCCGGTCCCGCACGAAGACGACGAGGAATCCCTCCTCCGCCAGGCGGCGCCGGTCCCGGACGATGTCGAGGTCGACCGCCTCGGGCCGGGAGTCGAGAAAGATCTTTCCGGTCGAAACGGCGGCGCGCTCGATCCGCACACCGTCCGCGGAGAGGATGAGACGGTCCCCGTTGTCGAGCAGAGGCGTCCGGTCCGGGGGGACGCCCGCATCGCGGGCGACCTGCGCGGCCGCGGCGAGCATCCGCACCTCCCCGTGGACCGGAAGGACCGCGCGCGGCTTCAGCATGCGCAGCCACTCCGCGATGTCTTCGGCGTGCGCGTGGCCGGAGACGTGGATCGGCGGCTCCGTCTCGCGCAGCACGCGCGCACCCCTGCGGACCAGGTGGTCCGTCACGCGGTTCACGGAGCGCTCGTGGCCGGGAATGGTGCGCGAGGAGAACAGGACGAGATCGCCCGGATCGAGCTTCAGGTCCGCGTGCTCGTCGAGGGCGAGCCGGTAGAGCGCGGAGAAGGGTTCACCCTGGCTGCCCGAGATCAGGCAGAGGACGCGGCCGGCCGGCACGTCCTTGAGCTCGTTGGGGCCGATCCGCGCGTTCGCCGCGATCCGCAGCCGGCCGAAGCGCTCCGCGATCTCGGCCACGGTGCGCATGCTCCTTCCGAGCATCGCGACCCGGCGGCCCCGGGCGGTCGCGGCATCCACCGCCTGCGAGATCCGCGCGACGTGGCTCGAAAACGTCGTGAGGACGATGCGCCCGGGCGCGTCTCCGAAGGCTTCGGCGAGCCCGTCTCCGGCGACCCGTTCCGACAGCGCGCGGCCGGGCCGCTCGGCGTTGGTGGAGTCGACGAGGGCGAGATCGACACCGTTCCCGGCGGCCCGGGCGAGTCCTTCGACGTCCGTCGTCTCGCCGTCGGGCGGGTCCGGGTCGAGCTTGAAGTCGCCGGAGTGCAGCACCGTGAGACCCGCCGCTTCGATCCGGACCGCGGCGGAGTCCGGCACGGAGTGGGAGACGCGGAAGAACGTGATCGAGAACGCGCCCGCCGCGATCCGCTCGCCCCTCTTCGCCTCGACCAAGCGCGCCGACTGCCCCGCTTCCTCGAGGCGCCGGCGGGCGAGCGCCAGCGTGAACGGAAGGCCGTAGACCGGAGCGTCACACCACTCCGAGAGGAGCGGCAGCGCTCCCACGTGATCCTCGTGGCCGTGGGTGAGGACAACCCCGTCGATCCGGACGTCCCGGAGCGGCGAGAGGTCCGGCGCGATCCGGTCGATGCCCGGGAACGTCTCGTCCGGAAACGAGACTCCGACGTCCACGAGGAGGTTCGACCCGCCGCAGGAAAACCAGAGCACGTTGCGGCCGAACTCGCCCAGCCCCCCGAGAGCGGTGAGGACGATCTCCGCCCGTCCGTTCATGCCGGGCGGATCCGCCGGTCGAGCTCGGCGTAGTCGTCGAGGGACAGCTCCTCCGGACGGGCGCGCGGGTCGCGGCCCATCTCCACGAGCGCCCGCTCGACGCTCCGCCGGTCCAGGGCCGAGGAGAGCGCGTTCGGGAGGGTCTTCCGGCGCCACCGGAAAGCGAGCGAGGCCAGGCGGAGTGCTCCGTCCCGCCGCGCCCGGTCGAACCCGGGCTCGCGCGGCGTGAGCTCGAGCACGCTCGACTTGACCTTCGGCGGCGGCCGGAAGGCGCCGGCCGGCAGGTCGAAGAGCACGCGCGCGATCGCGAAGGCCGCGGCGCGCACCGAGAGGTATCCGTAGCCTTCGGCGCCCGGTTTCGCGGCGAAGCGTCGCGCGACCTCCTTCTGAACGGTGCCGACGATCCGGCGAAAAACCCCTTCCTCCTCGACCGCGCGGAGGAGGATCGGCGTCGCCGCGTTGTAAGGCAGGTTGGAGACGAAAACCGCCGGGACCTCCCCTCCCGCCTCCGCGATGCGGTCGCGGAACGGCTTTTCGAGAGCGTCCCCCGCCACGATGCGCACCGCGTCGCTCCCGTCGAACTCGCGCCGGAGGACTTCGACCCGCAGCGGATCGATCTCGATCGCGACCACCTTCGCCGCGCGTCCGGCGAGCGGGCGCGTCAGGGCGCCATCCCCCGGACCGACCTCGACGACTGTGTCGCCCGGAGCGATCCGCGCCGCGTCCACGATGCGGTTCGCCGTCTCGGGACGGACGAGGAAGTGCTGCCCCCAGCGCTTCCGCGCCGGGATCAATCCCGTCTCCGGCGCCCCAGAATCCCCCACCACCACAGGAACCAGAGCGTGGCGACCTCGAACAACAGCATGAAGACCATGCCGTGCGTGAACACGCGGTCGGTGGCGCCGGCCAGCCTCGAGAAGTTCATCCCGAAGAAGCTGGTGACGAGCATGAGCGGCAGGAACGCGGTCGAAAGGATGGTCAGCTTCCGGACCACCTCGGAGAGCTTGTTGTTCTGGACGGAGAGGAACGCGTCGAGCGTCCCGGTCGCGAGCTCGCGGTAGGTGTCGATCGAGTCCGCGATCCGGATCAGGTGGTCGTAGATGTCCTGGAAATAGAAGATCCGGGAGGCGTCGAGGATCGGTGGATCCCGGCGCAGGAGGACGTTCACCGCGTCCCGCTCGGGGGCGACGACCCTCCGCAGGAGAGCCAGGTCCCGCTTCAGGTCCAGGAGGAGCTGGAGGTTCGCCTCCTCGTACTGCCCGAAGACCCGCTCCTCGATCCCCTGCGACCGTTCCCCCAGGTCGTCCAGGAAGAGGAAGTAGTCGTCGACCATGGTGTCCAGGAGGTCATACAGAAGGCCGGAGACGTCCTTCTTCCCCTCCTCGCGCGTGAAACGCTCGAATGTCTTGTCGAGCAGGTCGACCGGCGAGTCGTGGGTGACGATCAGGAAGTTCGGGCCGATGAAGAAGTCGAGCTCCTGGAGGAGCCAGTCGCCGTCCTTCTCGCTCGGACCCAGCCGGTAGAAGACCAGGAAGTACTGATCCCCGTAGATGTCGATTTTCGGCCGCTGGTGGCGCGTCCGGACGTCCTCGATCGCCAGGGGGTGGAAGTGGAACTCCCTCTGGAGGACCTCCAGCTCCTTCTCGTTGGGGGCGTGAAAGTCGGCGTAGAGAAAGCCACCCCGGGTGCCCAGGTGGGCGACGCAGCCCTGGATGGGGATCTCCTCCCGGGTCCCGTCCGGCTGGAAGACGATCGCTCGGGGGGGCCGGCGCTCCGTCGGTTTGACGCGTTCGGCCCATCCGACCTCTCCGGGATCCATCTCTCGGAGGAGCGCCACGATTCGAGCGTATCAAATGGTAAAATTGAGGTTTCCGGGAGCACCTTGCTGCAAGGTCACACGCTCGAGAACCGGCGGCTCGAGAACTTCCTCGAGCGACACAAGGCTTACTACGCCTACACCGGCGAGATCGAGATCGATCGCTTCCTCCGGGAGATTCTCCAGAAGGCCAACGAATTCGTGCCGTCCGAGGCCGGGTCGATCCTGCTCGACGACCCCATCACGAAGAACTCCGACGACCGCATGGAGAACGACCTCGTCTTCATCGCGACCTACGGAGCGCGCGCGGAGGCGCGCCTGAACAAGCGCATGAATGCCCGCGTGGGGATCGTGGGACACGTTTACGCGACCGGCGCGGGATACATGACCGACGACGTGCTGGAGGATCCCTACTTCTATCCGACCCCCGACCTGCCGGACGACTTCGAGACGCGTTCCGTCGTCTGCGTGCCGATCCGGATCGAGGCCGCCGTCTGCGGCGTGCTGGAGCTCGTCAACAAGATCGGCCCGGGCGGTTTCCGGGAGAAGGACCGGCGGTTGCTCGAGATCTTCGCCGACTACGCGTCGATCTCGATCCAGAACCTGCTCGACGCACGGCGGGCGTTCGAGGTCGCCAAGCGCGACGGGTTGACGGGCCTCTACAACGAGCGCTATCTCCACCTCCGGCTGACGCAGGAGCTCTCCCGGATCTCGCGGGACGGCGGCGACCTGTGCGTGATCTTCCTCGATCTCGACAACCTGAAGTCCGTCAACGACCGTCACGGACATCTCGCCGGAAGCCAGGTCCTGCGGGAGGTCGGGTACCTCCTGCGCCGCACCGTGACCGACGACCGCGCCACGCTGACCCGGTACGGCGGCGACGAATTCGTGCTGATCCTGCCGGGCTACGACATGCGCGAGGGCATGGAGGTCGCCCAGTCGATCCGGAACGCGATCCGCGCTTCGACGTTCCTCTCCCGGCCGTACGGCTTCAACGATCCCGCGCTGAATCTGCATGGCGTGCTGACCGCCTCGCTCGGCATCTCTTCGATCCGTTCCCACACCACGCCGGGCGGATCGGTGGAGCAGCACAAGAACGAGCTCCTCCGGTCGGCCGACGCCGCGCTCTACCGGGCGAAACAGCTCGGCAAGGACCGCTGTATCGGCGCCCGCGAGGAGGACATGCAGTTTCCCGCGGCAATGCTGTCCTGAGCAGGTTTCAGGTCTCAGTTTTCAGGTTCCTGGAGCTCCTGTCACCTGGCAACTGACACCTGATACCTTTGCCCCTGGTCCCTTTCACCTGAGACCTTCCACACATAAAATGGCGCGTTGACCGCACGAGGTAATTGATGACCACAGTGACGAAGACCGAGCTCTCTCCGCAGGACGTCTTAGACGTCCTCGCCCGCCACATTCTCGTGGACGGCTATCACGTCGTCATGGACGTCGAGAGGAGCCGGGGCTCCTACCTCTACGACTCCCGCAGCGACCGGATGCTGCTCGACTTCTATACGAACTTCGCGACGTACCCGGTGGGATACAACCACCCGAAGACGGCGGATCCGGAGTACCGCGAGCGGCTGCTGCAGGCGGCCCTCGGGAAACCCACCAACAGCGACACGTACACGACGCTC
The DNA here is from genome assembly GCA_046732075.1 of Acidobacteriota bacterium. Taxonomy (GTDB): domain Bacteria; phylum Acidobacteriota; class Thermoanaerobaculia; order UBA5066; family Gp7-AA6; genus Gp7-AA6. The sequence goes on from JBKPMI010000274.1 coordinate 7,624, forward strand.
TACGCCGAGTTCGTCGAGACCTTCTCGCGCCTCGCGACTCCGCCGTCCCACTCCCGCCACCTCTTCTTCGTCGAGGGCGGCTCGCTGGCCGTGGAGAACGCGCTGAAGGCCTCGTTCGACTGGAAGGTCCGGAAGAACCGGGCCCGGGGCCTCACCGAAGAGCGGGGCCACCGGATCCTGCACTTCCGCCACGCGTTCCACGGCCGATCGGGGTACTCGATCTCGATGACGAACACGGCGGATCCCCGCAAGACCGACTATTTCCCGAAGTTCGACTGGCCGCGACTGTCCTGTCCGCGCCTCTCGTTCCCGCTGACTCCCGAGGGGATCAAGGCGACGGCGGCCGCGGAGGATCGGGTCGAGCAGGAAATCCGCGCGGCCTGCGAGAAGTTCCCGGGCGACATCGCCGCGCTCATCCTGGAACCGATCCAGGGAGAGGGCGGGGACAATCACTTCCGGCCGGAATTCTTCGCGCGCCTGCGCCGCCTCGCCGACGAGCTCGAGTTCCTGCTCATTTTCGACGAGGTCCAGACGGGTATGGGCCTGACCGGGTCGATGTGGACCTGGCAGCAGTTCGGAGCGGAGCCCGACCTCTTCTGCTTCGGCAAGAAGACGCAGGTCTGCGGCTTCGCGTCCAACGGCCGCATCGAAGACGTCGACAACGTGTTCTCGGTCTCGTCCCGGATCAACTCGACGTGGGGAGGAAACCTCGCGGACATGGTCCGCTGCGCGAAGTACCTCGAGATCATCGCCGAGGAGAACCTGATCGAGAACGCCCGGGCCGTCGGAGAGCACCTGCTCGAGCGGCTTCGCGAGCTCGCGTCGGAGCTCCCGGTGATCTCGAACGTCCGAGGGCGCGGCCTCTTCATCGCCTTCGACCTCCCGGACAAAGAGACGCGCGATCGGACACAGGCAGCCTGCCTCGACAACGGGCTGATCACGCTCGCGTCCGGCGCCTCGGCGATCCGGTTCCGGCCGGCCTTGAACCTGTCGCGCGAAGAGGCCGACGAGGGGGTTCGCAAGCTGCGCCGGGCGCTCCAGGCGGTTCAGAGCTAGAGAGACCGCTCCCGCCGTGTTTCGGAAGCTCGCACTCCTCGCGAGTGCGACGATCCTGTCGACGCTCGTGATCTTTTACGTCACGCTGCCGGACGTCCACCCTCTCGCGAAGAACTTCCCGGCCACGACCTCCTTCATGGAGAGACGCCGGCTGTCCCTCGGCCAGTCGGGCCTGTCGACCCGCCTCGAGTGGCAGCCGGTGCCGATCTCCCGGATCGCCCCGTCGATGCAGAACGCCGTCGTCGCCGCGGAGGATGCGCGTTTCTGGGAGCACGGCGGCATCGACTGGGTCGCGATCCGCACCGCCGCGGTCCACGACTGGAATCGCGGGAAGCTTTCGCATGGCGGCTCGACGATCACCCAGCAGCTCGCCAAGAACCTGTACCTCTCCCCCGCCCGGACCCCCTGGCGCAAAGCGAGGGAGTGGGCCATCGCGCGGCGCCTCGAGAACACGCTCACCAAGCGGCGGATTCTGGAGCTCTACCTGAACGTCGTGGAGTTCGGTCCGAGAACCTACGGGGTGGAGGCGGCGGCGCGACGATATTTTGGAAAGTCCGCCGTCGCGCTCACGCCGATCGAGTCCTCCACGCTCGCCGCGATGATCCCGTCGCCCCGGATCTACGACCCCGTCCGTCATCCCCGACGCGTGGAGCAACGCGCACGGAGGATCCGGCGCTGGATGTGACGGCGGCCGTCGCGTGGGCGTCGGCATTTGTCATTCCGAAGATTCGGGCCGGCAAGAAGCCTACGCCGTGCAGACGAAAATTCGCTCGACTTCGGTGACGAATTTTTGCGGCGCGAAGCTGCTGACCACAGTCCGCGTGATCGGTTAGCATCGAGACTTCCGAGACATTTCCGGGGGTTGCTCGATCGCCGCCGGGGCGCGGCGTCGAAACTGCTTTGGGAGTCGACATGAAATCCAGATCGCTCGTATCCGCATCTGCACTGCTCGCGCTCGTTGCTCTTTTTCAGCTCGGTTTCCCGGAGGCGGTGGAGGCCAAGCGCAAGCCGACGCTGACGCCGATCTTCACCCGCACGCCCACGCCGATACGAACGGTCACTCCGACGCCGACGTCGACTCCCACGACCGGGGCTTCGACGCCGACGCCGACCCGGACGGCTACGGCGACACCCACCCGCACCGCCACGAGAACGCCGACCCCGGTCGTGCCGACCGCAACGCCGACCCCCGGATCCGGCGCCTGCACGATTTTCCCGGCCGACAACCCGTGGAACACGGACATTTCGGCCTACCCGGTTCATCCGAACTCGGCCAACTGGGTCAACTTCATCGGCACCGGAAAGTTCCTGCACCCGGACTTCGGCACGTTCTGGAATGGCGAGCCGATCGGAATCCCGTACGTCGTGGTAGCGGGGAACCAGCCGCGCGTGGCAGTCGAGTTCCAGTACGCGGACGAGAGCGATCCGGGTCCGTATCCGATCCCCCCGAATCCCCCGATCGAGGGAGGACCGAGCTCGACCGGTGACCGACACATCCTGATGCTCGGACTCGACCGTTGCGAGCTGCACGAGCTCTACTACGCGTGGCCGCCGGGCACGGGGCCGAACCCGTTCGACGACCGGTGGTGGGCAGGCTCCGGAGCGTACTTCGACCTGCGCAGCAACGCCCTTCGTCCGGACGGCTGGACCTCTGCGGATGCCGCGGGACTCCCGATCCTGCCGGGCCTCGTCCGTTACGACGAGGTCGTTCAGCAGGGGGCGATCAACCACGCGCTGCGGTTCACGGTGCGCCAGACCCAGCGCGGGTACATCCATCCCGCGACCCACTTCGCGTCGTCGACCACCGACCCGAACGTGCCTCCTATGGGGCTCCGCATGCGAATGAAGGCGTCGTACAGCTGCGCCGCCTACACCTCCGAGGTCCAGGTGATCTGCACCGCGCTCAAGAAGTACGGCATGTTCCTCGCCGACAACGGGTCGGACTGGTTCGTGAGCGGCGCGCACGACCCGCGGTGGGACGACTCGCGTCTGGGTGACCTGAAGAAGATTCCGGGCAGCGCGTTCGAGGCCGTGAACACGGGGCCGATCCTGCACTGAAGCTTTCCGCCACTCCCCGGAGTGGTCCGGAAAGAGGGGTCAGGTCTCCACTTGCCACTTGCTCACGCAAAGTGGCAAGACCATTTTGCCCCGATCGCTACCGTGGCGATCCGTGTAGACCTGACCCCCAATGGTTCTATTTCTTCCCCTTCCGGTAAGTCGCGGTGTAGGTCGTTGCCGTCGCGGGCGTCACGACCGTGTGGGTCGCGGCGCCGCCGTCGGACCAGCTCGCGAAGGTCCAGGGACTCTGACGCATCGGCGCGGCGAGGGAGAGCTGCCACCCCTGCCAGGACGTGATCGTCGTGGGTCCCGTGACGGCCGTGCCGTTCACCGAGAGGTTGAGGCCCGAAGGGCTCGTCGCGAGCGTGATCGACACGATCCGCGGCTGGACGTTGCGGTTCGTGGTGCCGGCAAGGCCGCCGCTGTCGGTGGCGGTCAGGATGACCTCGAGGTAGCTGTTCGTGGCCGCGGCCAGGTCTTCCGGGGCGGGCGCCGGGAACGTCAGATTGTTTCCGGTTCCCGAGAACCAGGGATGCGTATGGGTCAGGTGGTGGCGCAGAACGGTCCACTGCAGAGTCGCCGGGTTGATCGTTCCGTCCTGCGTGTCCGTGGCACTGCCGGTCAGAGTGATGGTCTGGTCCACGAAGAAGGTCGAGCCGGCCGCCGGTGAGGAGATGACGGGGGTGGGTGCGGTATTGCCCGAGGAAATCGCAACCGTCACCGGGGCGGACGTCGCGCCCTTCGAGTCGCGGACGGAGAGCGACGCCGTGTAGTTGCCGGCGGCGTACGAGTGCGAGGTCGTCGGCACGGACGTCGTCGCGCTCTGGCCGTCCCCGAAGGTCCAGAGCCAGGTGAGCGCGTCGCCGTCCGGATCGCTCGAGCCACTGCCGTCGAAATTCACCGCCAGCGGCGCGGGCCCGCTGGTGGGCGAGGCGGTCATGGCGGCAGTGGGCACGCCGTTCGCCGCCGTGAAGTAGATGCGCCGGACCTCCCCCCCGTTCGCGTAGGTGGTGTAGTAGAGCGCCTGGCCTCCCGCGCGGGCCCCGAACCGCAGGTGCACCGCGCTCGACGCGCCGAGGCCGGTAGCGAACTCGGAGCGCGGGCCGGCGCCCGTCCTCTCGATGCGGAAGATCTTTCCGGCGACGTAGTCGGAGAAGAGGTAGTCGCCGTCGTAAGCCGCGGGCCAGAGACCGTTGGGCACGAAGGCTCCGCCCGTGATCGATCCGCCGATGTCGCGTCCGTAGTCGTGGACCGGATTGGTCATTCCGGCGGGAGGCGGACCGCAATCCGTGGTCGAGCCGTTCGCGCAGTGTCCCTCGCGCACGTTCCATCCGTAGTCCGCGCCGGCCTGGGCGAGATCGATCTCCTCCCAGGTGTTCTGCCCGACGTCGTTGACGAAGAAGCGCGTCCCCCCGTCGTTCGGGTCGAACGCGATGCGGAACGGGTTGCGGAAGCCCCACGCAAACGTCTCGCGGCATTTGTTCCCCGGGGTCGTGCCGCCGGTGAAGCGGCAGTCGGCGGTTCCGGCGCCCGTGAACGGATTGTCGTTCGGGATGTTGCCGTCCCGCGTGATCCGGAGGATCTTTCCGATGAGCTCGAACTGGTCGCGGGAGGCGTCGTTCGCGCCACCGCAACCGCCGCCGGCATAGTCGCAGCCGCCATCCCCGACGCTCACGTAGAGGTATCCATCCCTTCCGAACTGCACGTCGCCGGCGTTGTGGTTACCGGCGGTCGACGGGATGTTGTCGATCAGAACGGTCTCGCCGGAGGCGACGTTCGCCGACGAGAGGACGAAGCGCGAGACCCGGTTGACGCACGTCCCGGAGCGGTTGAACGTGTAGTAGACGTAGATGAAGTTGTTGCTCGGCGTCGCAAACGCCGGATCGACCGCCACGCCGAGCAGACCGCGCTCGGAATTGGAGCAGATCAGGTTGTTGGGGCTGGCGAGGTCGAGAGCCGGCGTGCCGACCAGCGCGCCGTTCTGATAGACGCGGAGCTGTCCGGGTTGGGTCGTAATCAGCAGGCGGCCGTCCGGCGTGAACGCGAGGGCCGTCGGTGAGGCAAGCGGCGTGACCTGCTCGTCCGTGAATCCGGGGGGGAGCGTGATGGCTCCTGCCCCAGAAGCGAGGGCGATCGCACCGGAGTAGAGAACGAACGCGATGGCGCGGGGCAGGCGGCGCCGTGTGGTGCGCCGACGACCGTCTGAGAACTCTTCGAACATGAACCCTCCCTGGTTTGCTGCCCCGTGGCGCAGGACGGTGTCGACTCGATGAAGACCGGCGGCATGCGAAAAGCGTACCTCGACCTTGGTCGAGCCCGACCGGCGCCGCGAACGATTTCCCGATGATTGCCGGTCGTGCTATCCTTCACCCAAGTCTTTTCAAATGAGAGTGATTCGCCTCGGTCGTGCCGTGCTTTGCCTCGTGATCGTCACGTCGGCGGCCTGTTCGCGCAAGCCGGCGTCGATCCGGGTTTCGCCCCGGAAGATCGTTCTCTACGGGATCGAGCGGAGCCAGCGGCTGACCGCCGAGCTGCTCGACTCGAAAGGGAACCCGATCGAGGGCGGAAAAGTGACCTGGGCGTCCTCGAAACCCGAGATCGCGGCGGTGGACGACGCCGGCCGGGTGGTCGGGAAGAGCGAGGGGAAGTCGAACGTGACCGCGTCGGCTGGAGAGATCTCCTCGGGCGTTCCGGTCGAGGTCGTGGACGCCGCGGCGATCGAGATCGTGCCGGGGCAGGCCGTCCTCGTCGGCCCCGCCGGGACGACCCTCGCGCTCGTCAGCAAGGTCAAGGGCTCAAAAAACCAGACGGTTCCCCTGAGTCCGACGTGGAAATCCTCCGACGAGAAAGTCGTCAAAGTGACCCCCGACGGAACTCTGACTTCCGTGAGCAACGGCAGGGCCTCGATCAGCGCGCAGCTGGGCGATCTGGAGGGCGCGGTCGAGATCACGGTGATGCTCCGCGACATTTCGAAACTGGAAGTTCGGCCGGCGACCGCGCTCGTGCGGGTCGGGGACTCCCAGCGTTTCGAGGTCGTCGCCTTCGGGCCCGACGGCGTCCGGCTCGAGAACGCGATCGCCCAGTTCCGGTCCTCCAATCCGGCCGTCGCCACGATCGACGGCGCCGGTGTCGCTTCCGGCATCGCCGCGGGAACCGCCACGATCCACGCGGATCTCGCGGGCCAGGCGGCCGAAGCGACGCTGATCGTCAACTAGCCCGGCCGTCAACCGTCAAACTCAAGCGTCAAGTGACGTTTGAGAGATCGTTTTACGTTTTACGTTTTACGTTTTACGCTCCCGGTATGGCCGTCCGCCCGCCCGCCGTCGCGGGGATCTTCTATCCGGCGGACCCGGAGTCGCTGCAGCGCGACGTCCGAGGCTTTCTGCCGGAGAAACCGGCGCCGGGCCGGGCGTTCGGCGCGATCGTTCCGCACGCCGGCTACGTCTACTCCGGCCCGGTCGCCGGCGCGGTGTACGCTCGGCTGGAGATTCCCGGTGTCGTCGTCATCCTCTGCCCGAATCACACCGGCCGCGGAGCCGCCGCGGCGCTCGATCCTTCCGAGGCGTGGAGCACGCCGTTGGGCAACGTCCCGCTCGCCCGGCGGCTCGCGGATCGGATCCTGGAGCTCGCGCCCGCGGTCTCGGAGGACTCCCGCGCCCACGCCCGGGAGCATTCGCTGGAGGTTCAGCTGCCCTTTCTGAAGTACCTTCGTCCCGACGTGGAGATCGTTCCGCTGTGTCTGGGTGAGCCCTCTCTTCCGCTCTGCCGCGAGGTGGGCGAGGTTCTCGCGCGCGTGATCCGGGAAGAGACGGAGCCGCCCCTCGTTCTCGCGTCCTCCGACATGAACCACTACGAGTCGCGATCGGTCGGCCATGCGAAAGACGACCTCGCACTCGGGAGGATCGAGGATCTCGACGCGGACGGACTCTTCGAGACGGTGATCGCTCGCTCCATCTCGATGTGCGGGTTCCTTCCGGCCACGGCGCTCCTCGTGGCGGCGCGCTCCGCGGGCGCAAGACGGGCCGAGGTGGTCTCGCGCCGGGACAGCGGGGACGAGACCGGCGATCCCTCTTCGGTCGTGGGCTACGCGGGGGTCGTCGTCACGTGACCATCTCCCGGATCGCGGTCGGGTTGGACGGCTCGCCCCACGCGGAGGCGGCCCTCGGGCACGCGCTTCGGCTCGCGCGGGCCGCTTCGGCCACGGTCCGCGGCGTGCACGTCGTCGACCGCTCGCTCTTAGACGGCGTGGTCGTGGCAGACCTGTCGGCGTCCGTGGGATTCCAGCCGTTCCTGAACCTCTCCGGAGAGCTGCGGGAGGCTCTCGTCTCCGCCGGCGGCGCGATCGTCGCCGCGTTCGAGGAACGGGCGAAGGAGGCGGGCGTCGCGTTCGAGCCGGTGCTCCGGGAGGGCAACGTGTCCGAGATCCTCTTCGACGAATCGGCGGACTGCGACCTCACGGCGGTCGGATCGCGCGGATCGAACGCCGAGCATCGCCGGGATTTCATCGGACGTCACACCGATTCGCTCGCCCGGAGGATGCCGGCGCCGCTCCTCGTGGCCCCCGCCGAGTACGTCGAGTTCCGCGCGCCCGTCCTGGCCTGGGATGGCTCCCCGAAGGCGAGGAAGGCGCTCGTTCTCGTCTCCGAGCTGGCCGCCCTCCTGGAGCTTCCGGTCCGCGTCGTGACGGCGTCCGACGACGAGCGGGAGGGACAGTCCCGGCTGGCCGAGGCCGAGGAAGAGCTGCGCCACCGGCGGGTGACGGCCTCCGGCTCGTACCGGCCGGGGCACGCGGACGACGCGATCTTCGCCGAGATCGGCGCGGGAGGGGACCTCGTGGCGATGGGCGCGCACGGCCACGGCCGCGTGGTCGAGCTCGTCCTGGGCTCCACCACCGACCGCGTTCTCCGCGCCGCCAAGGTGTCTGTTCTGCTCGCCGGCTAGATCTCGGTCTCGGCGAAGAGCTCCCGCGCGGCCCGGACGATCGCCTCCGCCACGCCCGGCGGCCCGGCGACCACGTTGCCCCGGTCCCAGTGCCGGTTGCCGCCGGCGAAGTCGGTGATGCGCCCGCCGGCTTCCTCGATGAGCAGCGCTCCGGCGGCGATGTCCCAGACGGAGAGCCGGAACTCGAAGAATCCGTCGAAGACGCCGGCCGCGACGTTGGCGAGGTCGAGGGCGGCGGATCCCGCCCGCCGGATCGCCCGCGCGTGCTGGAAGAGCTCGCGGAAGAGCGCCAGATAGAGGTCCAGCCGGTCCTTGGATCGAAACGGGAAACCGGTCGACAGGAAAGCGCCGTCCAGGTCGGACTGCGCGCTGACGTGCAGTCGCCGGCCGTTCCGGAAGGAGCCGGCGCCCCGCTCGGCCGTGTAGAGCTCGCCGCGCAATGGGTCCCACACGACGCCCGCCACGATCTCTCCCCTTTCCCGGGCCGCCACCGAGACGCACCAGAAAGGAAAGCCCGCGATGAAGTTCGTCGTGCCGTCGAGGGGATCGATGATCCAGGTGCGCGTCTCTGCGCCGGTGCCGCGGTGCCCGCCTTCCTCGCCCAGGAAACCATCCTCCGGGTGGACCTCGCGGATTTTCGCGACGATCGCCTCCTCGCTCTCCCTGTCGGCGCGGGTGACGAAGTCGTTCTTTCGCTTCTCGGAGATCGAGCCGCCGGGAAGGCTCCGCCAGTAGCCCTCGAGGATCTCCCCTCCGGCCCGGGCCGCCGACACCGCGACGTCGAGGATGGAGTCCGCCGTCACCGGCGCGCGCCTTCCGCTGCGGCCAACCGCCGGAACCCCGCGGCGATCGCCTCGCCCGCGGGGCGCCCCAGGAAATTGAAGCTCGCGTCGCCGGAACCTGCGTCGCTCCCGTCGGAAAACGCCTTCCACCAGAAGACCCCCCTCCACCAGCTCTCCCCGGACAGCGCCGCGAACACGGCGCGCACCGAGCGCGCCGCATCCTGCGGGGCGAGCGGCCGGCCGGATTCCTCGTCGTGCGGCGCCGTCCAGGACGTCGCGGCCGGGGGATATCCCGCCTCGGTGAACAGGATCGGTTTCCGCGTTGCGGCCGCGAGACGGGAGAGCGGCGCGGCCGCGCGGCGCGCCCCCGCCACGAGCTCCGCGTCGGACGCGGTCGGTTCCGGTGAGAGCGGGTCGTAGAAGTCGACGCCGATCGCGTCCAACCCGTCCCAGAACCCGACCTTCGGCGCGCCCGCCGCCCAGTTGCTCGCGTAGACGAGCGGCGCGCCGGTGGCGAGACGCGCGGCGGCGATGGTGCGGCGCCACTCGCTCGCCCGGGCCTCCGTTCCCGCGAGCTCCGTTCCGATGCAGAAGAGCGCCGCGCCCGAAGCCTCCGCGACGATCGCGTGATGGATGACGAAGCGGCGATATGCCGTGAACCACTTCTCCCAGTCGGCCGCGTTCGACATCGCGATCGTTCCGACGAAGGCGCCGCCGCCCACCCAGAGGTGGGGCTTGACCATCGCGCTCATGCCGAGCGACCGGGCATCGGTCACGGCGCGCACGGTTCCTTCGTCGGTCTCGCCGCGGGGACTCCGGTGGACGAACTCGATCTCGGGCGCGCTCTCCCGGCGGGCGAAGCCGTAAGGCATGATCGAGATCGAGTTGACCGACATCCCGGCGAGACGCCGGAGCGTCGCGAGCGAGCGCGGGGAGGCGTAGGAGCCTTCGATCGAGTTGGTCATCGCGTAGGAGACGCCGCGCAGGAAACCGGGCGGTAGGGCGCGCCTCCGCGGAATCGACGGCGCGCGGTCGAGCGCCGCCCGCCTCCACCGGACGAGGCTCCGGCGCAGGTCGCCATCCGCCGCGGCCAGCGCTTCTTCGAGAAGCGCCGTTCCCCCCTCGCGGAATCCGGCGTCCAGCCAGGACGCTGCCGCGCCCACGGCGCAGATCGGGGAGACGTCTCCCCGATCCGGGTCGCCCAGGACGTCGTCGACCGACGGCTGCACGCCCGCGCGCTCCAGGAACGCCGCGAAGGACGCGACGTCGCGCCCCCACCAGTGCCCGTGGGCCCGCGCTCCCGCCGCCGCGAGCAGAACGGCGCGATCCCGCAGACGGGGCTGGCGGTCTCCGATCGCGGCCGAGGCGAGGGCCGGCGAGACGAGGTCCGGCTCGGCCGGAGCCGACACGTCGAGGTCGACGCGCCCGCCCTCCCCTCCCCAGGAGACGTCCGCTGGACGGGACGACCCGGTGTAGAGCCCCTTGGTCGCGGGGTCCGGGTAGAGGAAGACGGTCAGGGCATCGCCCGTCTTTTTTCCCGCCAGGAACCGATCGAGCACCGGCGCCCACCGCTCGAACGCCCGACGCTCGGCCGCGCGGAAACGCCAGACGACGACGCCGCGCCGCTCCGTCCGGAGCGCCGCGAGAAAGCGCTCGCGGTCGGCGATCCGGTCGGTCCCGGTCGACCGATCGATCTCGAGCCGGCCGGCCGCGTTCCGCCGGAAGAGTCCCTCCTTCGAAAGCTCCCCGGAAACCGCGCGGAAGCGCCCGGGCGAGCCGCGCTCGCGGCCGAAGACCGCACGCAACAGGCGCCGCGCGGCGTCCTGCGAGTTGGCGAGAACGAGCGTCTCCACGCCGACCGGGTCCGTGAGGAGGAGGCCGTCGCGCGCGTCCCGGTAGGCGCGGCCGTCGAATGCGAAGCCAGAGGGCTCGAGGACGACCGGGAACCGCGCGAGCCGGGATCGGAACCCGGGAGCCACCGGCGGCGCCGCGACCCGCACGACCTCCCAGCCGGGCCCGATCCGGTCGGAGTCGCGCGCCACGCGGATCTCGAGACCCTCCCGGCGCGCGAACGCCGCCCAGCGCTCGAGATCCGGGAACTCCCAGCCCTGCGGCAGGACGACGGCGACCTGGCGCGCCGCTGGAGGATCGGAACCCGGAGGCGAGAAACCGAGGAGCGCCGGGAGCAGGAGCGCCGCGATCAAGAAGACTCGCGCCTCCAGACGATGCGGCCGCCGACCACGGTGGCGGCGGGAGCGCCGACGAGCTCCCAGCCCGCGAACGGCGTCGAACGGCTGAGAGAAACGAATCGCGCGGGATCGACCGTCCAGCGGCGCCGGGGATCGAAGAGCGTGACGTCGCCCGGGGAGCCGGGCGCGAGCGTCCCGCCCGGAAGCCCGAACGCGCGGGCGGGCCCGGCCGAAAAGAGCTCGGCAAAGCGGGCGACGCCGAGCTTCCCGGGCGCGACCAGGCGGTCGTAGACCACGGCGGCGGCGGTCTCGAGTCCCGCGACGCCGAACGGCGCAGCGTCGAACTCCACTTCCTTCTCGTCCTCGTGGTGCGGAGCGTGGTCCGTCGCGATCGCGTCGATCGTGCCGTCCGCGAGCGCGTCTACGAGCGCCGCGACGTCCGCCGGCTCTCGCAGCGGCGGGTTCATCTTGTA
>JBKPMI010000275.1:0-4862 GCA_046732075.1 Acidobacteriota bacterium
AAGCCGTTGGTGCATTTCGCCGGGACATCATTCTGCAGTTCCTGACGGAGGCGACGACGCTGTCGGTGATCGGTGGAGCGATCGGGGTCGTCGTCGGGATCGCCGTGCCCGCCGCGGTCAAGAAGGTCTTCGACGCACTTCCCGCGGAGACGCCTCTCTGGGCGGTCGTCGTGGGGCTCCTGGTGTCGATCTCAGTGGGGATCTTTTTCGGGCTCTATCCCGCCGTAAAGGCCTCGCGACTGGATCCGATCGAGGCGCTCCGGTACGAGTAGGGCTCAGTCCCCGGACCAACCCGTCTCGAGCTTCGGCGGCTTCGACAGCGTCTGGAAGACGACGCAGTACTGCTCCGTCTTTTCCTTCAACGCCCGCAGCTGATCCGGCGTCGCGTCCGGCGCCTCTACGTCGAAGCGGAGACGGATCGTCTCGAAGCCGACCGGCACCTCCCGCGAGACACCGAGCGTTCCCGCGAGGTCGAGTTCGCCTTCGGCCGTCACCTCGATGCGCTTCGCCGGCACGCCCATTGCGGTCGCCACCATCTGGCAGGTGATCTGCGCGCACGCCGCGAGCGCTCCGAGCAGGAGATCTCCGGAGCACGCGGCGGTTCCCGCCCCGCCCACGCCGGCATGAGCCTGTGCCTCGTAGACGGCGCGGCCGATGTCGACCGAGCATCCGATCGGAGCTCCGGTCTGGCTGCCGCGCGCCGTGAGAAGGATGCGCGAGCTGCCGGGCTCCGCGCGGTATCGCTCCTTGAGCGGTCTCTGCAATGCTTTGAGGTCCAACGGATCCTCCTTCCGCCAGCGGCGAGTCTGACATGCCGCAGCTCTCCGACCGAAGTCGATGTTCGTGCGTCACAATCCGAGAAAACAGTTTGCGCGGCGGATCTCCGGGTCTACACTCTTCCGCGCTCAAAAAATACATTTCGGACAGAGGAGAGCCATGAGAAAAACGCTCGTTGCACTTGCCTTACTCGGCCTGGCTTCGTCCGCACTCGCTCAACGAGTCCAGGACGTGAAGGGAAATCACGCGCAGCTCTATCCCACCAAGGACAAAGCGATCGGTTGGGCGAGGCCCGGCGGCGGGGGAGCCCAGAACATCAGTTACCACGGCGGCCCGGTGATCGTGAGCGCGAAGCACGTCTCGATCTTCTGGGGTCCGTCCTGGGCCGACGGCAACGGCAACCTGAACCCCGTCGCCTCCGAGATGCTCGGGTTCTTCGCCCAGTTCGGAACGAGCGGCGAGTACAAGGTGATCAAGCAGTACTCCGGGATCCAGTCGACGAACCTCACGAATACGTTCTGGTGGGACTCGTCGGCCCCCCCGACGAACGTTTCGGACACCGCGGTCCGGAACGAGGTCATCAAGTACTTCACGAACGGCGGCGGGTCACCCGACGCGAGCACCGTCTACTCGGTCTTCCTGCCTTCGGGCTCGTACTCCTCGTACGGGAGCTCGACGTCCTGCGGCGGACCGAACCTCCAGTACTGCGCGTACCACAGCAACTTCAACTACAACGGCACGAACGTCAAGTACGCCTCGCTGCCGTATCCCGGCTGCGGCGGCTGCCAGTGGACGGGCTTCACAGTGGCTCAGAACTTCGAGCACTTCGCGTGTCATGAGACCCGCGAGGCCGTGACCGACCCGGACGGAAACGCCTGGTACGACCGCCGCGGCTACGAGGCGGACGACAAGTGCGCGTGGTCGCCGGCTCCCTTTCTCGGGACGGGCGGCTTCGGCTACCAGTGGGAATGGTCCAATGCCGTCTCCGGCTGCGTGAAGACCGGCCAGTAGCGACTCCGAATCCCGTCTTTCGAAAAGGCCCCGGCGACCCCGGGGCCTTTTTCTTGCCTGTATCCTTGCGAAAAATCGGAGTTCGCGCATGAAGTCGAAGTGGGTGGGGCCGATTCTCGGAGTGGCGGTGGCGGCGGTCGGGCTCGCGGCGGTGCCAGAGAGCAAGCCCATTTCGGTCGGGACCGCGACGGCCGTCCCCGGTACCCGCGTCTACGGGGCCATCGAGGTCCCGGCCGGCGCGGACGCTGCGACTCGAATCGACGTAGCCGTGATCCGCGGGACGAAGCCGGGCCCGGTCCTGGCGCTGGTGTCCGGCGCGCATGGCACCGAGTACGCGTCGGTCGTCGCGGTCTCGAGGCTCGTCTCCGCGATCGACCCGGCCGTCCTCTCCGGGACCGTGATCCTGGTGCCGCTCGTCAACGTCGCCTCGTTCGAGGGAAAGGTCCCGCACGTCAACCCGGTCGACGGAAAGAGCATGAACCGTTTCTATCCGGGGAAGGCCGACGGCACGCAGACGGAGCGGGCTTCCTTCGCGATCACGCGCGAGGTCGTCGAGAAGTGCGACCACCTGATCGATTTGCACGGCGGCGACCTCGACGAGGACCTTCGGCCATACAGCTACTGGACGAAGACCGGGAACGCCGCCCAGGACGCGATTTCCCGCGAGATGGTGCTGGCGTTCGGCCTCGATCACGTCATCGTGTCGACGGACCGGCCGAAGGATCCGCAGGCGTCTCGATACCTCGAGAACACCGCGACGGTTCGGGGCAAGCCGTCCATCACGGTGGAAGCCGGGCGCGCCGGCACGGTCGAGCCGGAGGACGTCGGTGCGCTCGTCGACGGCTGCCTCTCCGTGATGCGCTACCTGAAGATGCTGCCGGGATCTCCGACCTTGGTCGAGCACCCGGTGTGGATCGACGTGATCAAGACCGCGACGAGTGAACAAACCGGGCTCTTCTTCCCGCTGGTCCGGCGCGGCAGCTACGTCACCGAGGGAATGAAGATCGGGTACGTCACGGACTTCGTCGGCCGCCGCCTCTTCGAGGCGCGCGCCCCGGCGTCCGGGGTCGTGCTCTACATCTGCGCGGTCCCGTCGATGAAGAAGGGAGACACGATCGCCAACGTCGGCGTTGTCGCCGCGAGCCCGCCCTGACCCCGGATAAGATGCCCCGACCTCGATGACATTCGCACCCGGTTCGCGCCTGGGACCCTACGAAATCCTCGTCGCCCTGGGCTCCGGCGGCATGGGAGAGGTGTACCGCGCCCGGGATCAGCGCCTGGGGCGTGAGGTCGCGGTCAAGGTCCTTTCAGACGAATTCTCGACCGATCCCGACCGTCGCAAACGATTCGAGCAGGAGGCGCGCTCGGCGTCCGCTCTGAATCACCCGAACATCGTCACGATCCACGAGATCGGTACGGCGGATTCCACGACGTACATCGCGATGGAGCTCGTCGACGGGCGAACGCTGCGCGAGGTCCTTCATTCGGGGCCGCTACCCACGAGAAGGCTTCTCGACCTGGCGTTCCAGATCGCCGACGGCCTGGCGAAGGCCCACTCCGCCGGGATCGTTCACCGCGACTTGAAACCCGAGAACGTGATGGTCTCGCGGGACGGCGTCGTGAAGATCCTCGACTTCGGGCTCGCGAAGCTGATCAAGCCCGTCTCCGACGACGGCTCCCACGTGCCCACGACGACCAATCAGACCAAGGCCGGCACTGTCCTCGGAACCGTCGGTTACATGTCGCCGGAACAGGCGAGTGGGAGACCTCTGGATTTCCGCTCCGACCAGTTTTCGCTGGGCGCGATCTTCTACGAGATGGCCACCGGAAGTCGCGCCTTCCAGCGGGGAACCGCTCCGGAGACCCTGACCGCCATCATCCGCGAAGAGCCCGAGTCTCCGGCGGCGCTCAATCCGGCCATTCCCGCGCCCTTCCGCTGGATCCTGGAGCGGTGTCTCCAGAAGGATCCCGAAGAGCGGTACGCCTCGACTCGCGACCTCGCCCGGGACGTCAAGAGCATCCGCGAGCACCTGACCGACTCGTCGCAGGTCTCGGGAGAGATGGTCCGGCCGGCGGAACCGGGAAAGTCTTCGACCGGCGGGCGCCGCCTCGTTCGGGTGGCGATATCGGTCGCCGCGCTCGCCGCCGCGGCGGCGGCCGGAGCGCTCCTTCACGGAAGCCTCGCGAAGTCCGCGCCCCCGTCCTATCAGCAGATTACATTCGGCAGCGGCACGATCCGAGCGGCGCGGTTCGCTCCCGACGGCCAGACGATCGTCTACAGCGCCGGCTGGGACGGAAAACCACTCAAGCTGTTCCTGAAGCACCAGAGCAGCCCGGATTCGCTGCCGCTTGACCTTCCGAGCGCGAACCTGCTGGGGATCTCTCCGTCCGGCGAAATGGCCATCGCGATGGATTGTGTTTCGAATCATCCCGGCATCTGCCGGGGAACTCTCGCCCGCGCCGCCCTGACCGGGGGATCTCCGCGCAGCGTCGAAGAGGGAATCCAGGACGCCGACTGGTCGCCGGACGGCGCGGAGATGTTGATCGCGCGGGACGTCGGTGGAAAGGCCCGCATCGAATATCCGAGAGGCAAGGTGCTCTACGAGACATCCGGGCACGTGAGCTACGCACGCCTCTCGCCGCGGGGAGATCAGATCGCGTTCCTGGACCATCAGTTTCCCCTGGACGACGCCGGGACGGTCGCGGTGATCGATCTCGCCGGGAAAAAGAAGACGTTGACCGGGAATTGGGCGAGCGAGCACGGTCTCGCCTGGGCCCCTTCGGGCAAGGAGATCTGGTTCAGCGCGACCGAGGCCGGCGCGAATCGTTCTCTTTACGCCGTCACGCTCTCGGGCAAGCTTCGAGTGGTGGCCCGGGTTCCCGGAGGGCTGAAGCTTCACGACATCGCGAAGAGCGGCCGGGTCCTGTTGACCCGGGAGAGCCCCCGGGTCGGAATCCTGGGGATGCTGCAGGGCGACACGCGCGAGCGGGACATGTCCTTCCTCGACTACTCCTTTGCGGCGGATATCTCGCCCGACGCTCGAACGCTCCTTTTCGACGAAGAGGGAGAAGCC
>JBKPMI010000276.1:0-3990 GCA_046732075.1 Acidobacteriota bacterium
AGTCCGGAAGGCGGGTCTCGGCCGCGGCGCGGGCCGAGATGCGGCGCCTGTACGGCCTCGACCGGCCGCTGCCGGAGCGGTTCGTGCAGTGGCTCGGGCGCGTCGCCCGCTTCGACCTGGGGGAGTCCTTCGTGGACCGCCGGCCGGTCTCCGAGAGGATCCGCGAGGCGTTGCCCGCGACGCTCGCCCTGAACGGCCTCGCCCTCCTGTTGACGCTCGCGCTCGCAATCCCGATCGGTGTCGCGGCGGGAGGCCGCCCGGAGGGGCCGTTCGACCGGACGTCGGCCGTGATGCTGTTCGCGCTGTACTCGACCCCGGTATTCTGGGCCGCGCTCCTGCTCCAGACGCTCCTGTCCGTGAAGCTCGGATGGTTTCCGCTGTACGGCGTTTCGTCGGACGCGGCGCCGGAGGGCCTCGCGGGACTGGCCGACCGCCTGGCGCACCTCGCCCTTCCCGTCACCTGCCTGACCTACGGATCGCTCGCGTTCGTCGCGCGGCTCGTCCGGTCGGGGGTGGCCGAGGCGCGCTCGCAGGACTTCGTGACCGCGGCGCTCGCCCGCGGACTCTCGCGCCGGCAGGCGCTCTGGAGGCACGCGTTCCGCAACGCGCTCCTCCCGGTCGTGACGCTTCTCGGCCTCCTCCTTCCGGGACTCCTCTCCGGCAGCGTGATCGTCGAGCGCATCTTCGCGTGGCCCGGCCTCGGCCGCCTGTACTTCGACTCGATCCTTTCCCGCGACTATCCGGTCGTGCTCGGACTGTCGCTGATCGGCGGAGTCGTCACGCTGGCGGCGACGCTCGTGGCGGACATCGCCGCGGCGTTCGTCGATCCGCGTCTCCGGGAGAGCGCGTGATCCGGCGCCTTCCGGCCAGCGGTCGTGTGGCGCTCGTCGTGGTGGCGCTCCTCTGGCTGGTCGCCGCGGTCTCACCGCTCTTCGCCGGCCGTGCCGCGGAGATCCGCCTGGACGAGCGCCTGCAGGCGCCCTCCCGCCTGCACCCGTTCGGAACGGACGACCTGGGCCGCGACCTCGCCGCCCGCGTGGTGGTGGCGACGCCGATCTCGCTCGCGATCGGTCTCGTCGCCGCCGCGGTCTCCCTCGTCGTCGGGTTCGGGATCGGCGGCGCGGCCGGCTACTTCGGCGGGGTCACCGACCTCCTGCTCTCGCGGCTCGTCGAGGTCGTGCTCTGCTTCCCGGTCCTCTTCCTGCTGCTCGCGCTCGCGGCGTTCCTGCCGCCGTCGCCGGCCACGGTCGTGCTCGCGATCGGCCTGACGACGTGGCCCTCCGACGCGCGGTATGCCCGGGCCGAGATCCTGAAAGCGAAGAGCCTCGATTACGCACGCGCCGCGAAGGCCGCGGGAGCGGGGCCTCTCCGGATCCTGCTGCGGCACCTCCTCCCGAACGCCCTCGCGCCGCTCCTCGTCTCCGCCGCGTTCGGCGTCTCCTGGGCGATCCTCGCCGAGGCCGCGCTCTCGTTCCTCGGGGTGGGCCTTCCCCCTCCGGCCGCGTCTTGGGGGGGGATCCTCTCGTCCGCGCCGGCCTACATCGAGGAGGCGTGGTGGCTCGCGCTCTTCCCGGGCCTCGCGCTCTTCGCGACGGTGTCTGCCTATAATCTGCTGGCCGAAAGCCTCCGACGCGCCACCACCGAAGCAGGGGGAAAGTGATGCCGGAACGCGTGGCCCTCTACCCCGGCTCCTTCGATCCGCTGACCAACGGGCACTTAGACGTGCTCTTCCGGGCCCGCCGCCTGGCGGACCGGGTCATCGTGGCGATCCTCGAGAACGACTCCAAGAAGCCGCTCTTCTCGGTCGAGGAGCGCCTCGAGATGATCCGGGAGATCGTGGGCGCCGACGAAGGCGTTTCGGTCCGGTCGTTCTCCGGACTGCTCGTCGACTTCGCGGCGCAGACCGGCGCGACGCTCCTGGTGCGCGGGCTCCGCGCGATTTCCGACTACGAGTACGAGCTCCAGATGGCGCTCATGAACCGGCGCCTGGCGCCCGCGATCGAGACGGTCTTCCTCATGGCCAAGGAGGAGTACTCCTACGTCTCGAGCCGCCTGGTGAAAGAGGTCGCGCGCCTCGGCGCGGACGTCTCGGGTCTCGTTCCGGAGCCGGTCCGCCACCGGCTCGAGGAACGGCTGCCGCGGACGTGACGGCGGAGGGACGCGTCGTCGAAACGGAGCTCCGGGTCCGCTACTCGGAGACCGACCGCATGGGCATCGTCTACCACGGCGCGTACGTGTCGTGGTTCGAAGTGGGCCGCACCGAGTTCTGCCGGGCCGCCGGTTTTCCGTACCGGCGGATGGAGGACGACGGCCTCTGGATCCTCGTCACCCGCGTCGAGTGCACGTACCGCCGGCCGGCGCGATACGACGACCGGATCATCGTGGGCGCCCGGCTGACGGAGCTCGGCAGCCGCGGCCTCGCGTTCGCGTACGAGGTCGTCAATGAAAATCGGGAGAGAGTGGCGGACGGTTCCTCCCGCCACGTCTTTGCGGATACGAGCGGAAAGCCGGTCCGGGCGCCCTCGGCGATCATCGAGTCGCTGGAGCGATTCCGCCGCGCGGACCGCTGACGGCTACTTCCTTCCGTATCGCGCGATGGTCCACAAGATCTTCGCGCCGGCCTTCACGGTGCCGGAGACGGTGCCGGTGATCTTGGAGACTCCCACGCGCCTCCGGTAGGAAACCGGCACCTCGACGACTCGGAGGCCCTTCGCGAGCGCCTTCAACTGCATCTCGACGGTCCAGCCGAAGTTGCGGTCTTCCATCCCGAGCTGCGAGAGCGCTTCCCATCGGATGGCCCGGAATGGACCCAGGTCTGTGTAGCGGTGCCCGTGGAGAGCGCGGATGAGAAAGCAGGCGAGGGCGTTTCCGAAGCGCGCCTGGAGCAGGAGGGCGCCCGGCTCCCGACGCCCGCGCATCCGCGAGCCGATGACGAGGTCGGCGCCGTCCGCGATTGCCCGGGTCAGGAGCGGCAGCTCCTCCGGGTGGTCGGAATAGTCGCCGTCCAAGAACACGACGACGTCCGGCGGAGACGCCTCGAGCGCCGCGATGCCGGCGAGGCAGGCGCTGCCGTATCCCCGCCGCGGCTCCCGGATGAGTCGCACCGGCAGGCCGCGCGCCACGAGTGACGTGTCGTCGGTGGAGCCGTTGTCCACGACGACGATCTCGCGGACGCTCTCGCGCGGGATGTCTCCCACGACGAGCGGAAGCGACTCCCGCTCGTTGAAGACCGGGATCACGACCGCGACGGAGAGCTCGCCGGTCAAGGCAGCGGCCGGAGGGGGAGACGGGCCCGCCGCAGCGTCGCGCCGAGCCCGGAGAAGATGAGCGCTGCGGCGACGGCCGTCTTCCAGCCCGGGCGCTCCCCGAGCACGAGAATCGCGAGAACGGATGCGACGAGTGGCTGGAAAAAGACGTACACCGCCACGCGCGAGGCGGCGATGCGCGCGAGCGCCCACGTGTTCAGGAAGTACGGGATCGTCATGGAGAACAGCACGATGGCAGCCAGGCTCACCCACGCCGTGGGCGTCACTGAAGCGGGGGAGAAGTGCCCGAAGGCCGGGAGGGAAACGAGGACGATCGGGATCGCGCCGTAGCGGAAGATCGCGGTGACGAACGTCAACGGCTCGCAGCGCGCGAGGATCGGCCGGGACAGGACCAGGAAGAGCGAGTAGGAGAGGCAGTTCGCGAGCAGGAGCAGGTCGCCCCGGAAGTAGCGGCTTTGCCAGTCGAAGCCCCGCGAGGACAACAGAAGGAGGGCGCCCGCCCCGGCGAGCACGATGCCCGCCATTCCCCGCGCGCTCAGGGCCTCGTGCCGAAGCAGCGCCGCGGTCACCATGGTGAAGACCGGAATCGACGACATGAGGATCGACGTGTGGATGGCGGTCGTCATCGAGAGGCCGAGGATGAACAGGACCTGGTTGAAGGAGACGCCGAGGAGCGCGTAGAGGAAGAGCCGTCCCCGCTCGGCTTTGGGGATCGGCTGGGCCC
>JBKPMI010000277.1:0-17796 GCA_046732075.1 Acidobacteriota bacterium
AGCGCGCGCTGGCGCCAGGCGCGCCGCAGGGGGGAAAACACTTCCGACAAGTATCCGATATCCTCCGCCGCGTGTCGTCGCCGGACGCGCGCGCGGCGCCTTCCCCGCCCCCTGCGGTTCTCTGCGAGCGGGTCTCGAAGATCTACCCGGCGGCGCGGCCGGTCGTTGCGCTGGATGCGATCGACCTCGCCGTCCGCGCCGGCGAGTTCCTCGCGGTTGTCGGACCTTCCGGCGGCGGCAAGTCGACGCTCCTGCACGTCGTCGCGGGGATCGACCGCGCCACGTCCGGCTCCGTCCGGGTCGGCGGGCGCGACCTCGCGACGCTGTCCGAGCGCGACTTGACGCTGTACCGGCGTCGGGAGGTCGGCGTCGTCTACCAGTTCTTCAACCTGCTCCCGCACCTGACCGTCCGGGAGAACGTGGAGCTGCCGCGGCTTCTCGACGGAAAGAGGGACGCCGCGGCGCGCGCGGAGGAGCTGCTCCGGCGGGTCGACCTCGAATCCCGGCGGGACGCCTATCCGGGCGAGCTCTCGGGCGGCGAGATGCAGCGGGCCGCGATCGCGCGGGGCCTCGTCACCGGCGCGAGACTCCTGCTCGCCGACGAGCCCACCGGAAACCTCGACTCGAGGCACGGCGCCGAGGTGCTGGCGCTCTTAGACGAGGTGCGCCGGGAACGCGGGGTCACGCTCATCCTGGCGACGCACTCGGAAGCCGCAGCGCGGCGCGCGGACCGGACGGTCGAGCTCGCCGACGGAAAGCTGGCCCCGGCGCGATGAGGTCCTTCCGGCGGGTCGTGCGCGCTCTCGTCACGGGTCCCGCGCGGAGGCGGCCGATCCGGGCGCTGCTCCCGGTCGTGGGTGTCGCGATCGGCGTCGCCGCGGTGGCCGCGATCCACCACGCGAACCGGAGCGTCACCGACTCGTTCCGCGAGTCCGCGCGGGCCGTCACGGGCCGGAGCGACCTCGCGATCGTGGGCGCCCACGGCGTTCGGCTCGACGCGATCCGCCCGCTCGAGTTCCTGTGGCGGGTCGGATCGATCGCGCCGCTCCTGTCGGGCAGCGCGGTCGTCGACGACGGCAGCCGCGAGATCGTCGCGCTCCTCGGAGTCGACTACGGAGGCGATCCGAACGTCCGGGAGATGCGCCTCGTCGAGCCGAAGACTGCAGCCGGACGCGTCGGGATGGTCGCTTCCGGCTCGGTCCTCGTGCCCGTCCCGTTCGCGGCGCGCCACCGGCTGCGCGTCGGGTCCCGGCTCCCGCTCGTGGTCGGTGGAGCGCGCGCGGAGGTCTCGATCGGTGGGCTGCTGGAGCTCTCGGGTCTCGCGCGCGCCTCCGGCGGGGACATCGTCGTGACCGACGTCTTCACCGCGGGGCGCCTACTCGGAAGGAGCGGTTTCGTCGACCGCGTGGACGTGGCGCTCGATCCCGGGGTCGCTCCCGATGCCGTCCGCCGCGAGATCGAGCGGCGCCTCGCACCCGGAACGTGGGTGGAGGCGGCGGGCCGCGCCGCGGAGTCCGCCGGACGCATGGCCCGCGCTTTCCGATTCAACCTGAACGCGCTCGGACTGCTCACCCTTCTCGTCGGGATGTTCCTCGTGGCCAATGCCGTCTCCATCTCGGTGCTCCGCCGCCGCCCCGAGATCGCGACTCTCCGGGCGCTCGGGACGTCGCGCTCCTCGATCTTCGGGGCATTTGCGGTCGAGGGACTCGCCGTCGGTGCGGCGGGGACCGCTCTCGGAATCGCCGGCGGCATCGCGCTGTCGCGCGCCGCGCTCGCGGTCGTATCGCGAACGGTGTCGAGCGTGTACTCGCCGACCGCGAAGATCACGGCCGCCGGATTCGGCGAGCCCGCGATCGTGGCCGCGGCCGTCGGCGCGCTTTCCACCCTGCTCGCGGTGATCGTGCCGGCGGTCCAGGCGACGCGGGTGCCTCCCTCTCCCGCGATGCGGCCGGGCTCCGGCGAGCACGGAGAGCGTCGCCGGAAACGGGGACCCCGCATCTTCGTCGCCTCGCTGGCGCTCGCCCTCGCGGTCGTGCTGGCGCGGGCCCGGCCCATCGCCGGCTTCCCGTGGCTGGGCTTCGCGGCGGTCGCGCTCGTCGTGGTTGCGCTCGCGCTCTTTTCGCCGATCCTGGTCCGCGCGGCGGCGTCGGCGACGCGGCGCGGGCTCGCGCGCGCATTCGGAGCGGCGGGCCGCCTGGCCTCCGGTTTCTTCGGCGGCGCCGTCGCCCGCAATTCCATCGCGGTGACCGCGCTCGCGATGGCGCTCGGGATGACGCTCGCGATGATCGTGACCGTGGCCTCGATGCGCGAGACCGTGCGCACCTGGGTCGAGTCGAGCCTGCGCGCGGACCTCTGGGTCCGGTCGGCGTCGGGTGCGGGAGGCGCGGTGGGCGACCTTCCGCCGGAGGTCGTTTCGGCGCTCGCCGCGGTGCCGGGCGTCGCCGCGGTCGATCCGGTCCGGGTCCGGGAGGGCTCGGATCCCGGCGGGCGGACGTTCACCGTCGGCGGCGGGGATTTCCGCGTTCTGGCGCGGGCGGGGGGCGCGCCTCTTCTCGACGGCCGCGACTCACGGCGCGTGGCCGCCGAGGCCCGCGCGCGCGGCGAGGTGCTCGTCTCGGAGCCGTACTCTCGCCGCTTCGAAGCGGGTCGCGGCGACCCGGTCTCCCTCCGCACGGCGCGGGGCATTCGAACCTTCCGGATCGCCGGGGTCTACCGGGACTTTTCGAACGACCGGGGAACGGTGCTGATGGACCGGACGCTGTACGTCGGGCTCTTCGACGACCCGCGCGTCACGAGCGCAGGCGTGCTCGCACGCCCGGGCGTCTCCCCGGACGATCTCCGCCGGAAGATCCGGACGGACCTCGGCGGCCGGTTCGCGATCGACGTGACGACCAACCGCGCCCTTCGCCGGCAGGTGCTCGAGATCTTCGACCGCACGTTCACGGTCACCCATGCGCTCGAAGGCATCGCGATCACGGTCGCGATCCTCGGCATCGCGAACGCGCTCGTCGCGTCGGCGGTCGAGCGGCGGCGCTCCTTCGCGCTCCTGCGCGCCCTGGGAGCCTCGCGCCGCCAGATCACGTCGTCCGTGCTCCTCGAGGCGTCGCTCGCCGGCGGCGTGGCGGTCGCCGCCGCGGTCCTCGCGGGCGCGGCGTTCGCGGCTCTCCTCATCGGCGTGATCAACCCGCAGTCGTTCGGCTGGAGCGTCGTCCTCCGGGTCCCCTTCGTTCGCCTCGCCGCCGCCGTCGTGCTGGTCCTCGCGGCGTCGGTCGCGGCGGGGATCGTCCCGGGACGGATCGCGGCGTCGGTCGATCCGGCCGCCGGCCTGGCCGAAGAATGAAGCGCGCTCTCGCCCTCGCGCTGGTTGCGTTCCTGCCCACGAGCCCTCCCGGCCCCGTCGCGTTCCCCCGCGACCACAAGGCCGGGGTCGCGTTCCCCCGCGACCACGGCGCGCACCCCGATGCGCCGGTCGAATGGTGGTACTACACCGGGCACCTCTCCGGCGAGGGCGGCCGCCGGTTCGGGTTCCAGCTCACCTTCTTCCGCGTGCGCGACGTCCACCTCGCCCACTTCGCCTGGACCGACGTCGCCGCGCGGCGGTTCCTCTACGGCGAGAAGACTCACCTCGGCGTCCCCGGAATCGCGGAGGCGGCGGAGGGTCGCCTCGACGTCTCGAACGAGGACTGGTCGGCGCGAGCCGGGCCCGACGACGTCCATCGGCTCTCGGCGGAGGGTCCGGCAGGCCGGCTCGAGCTCCGCTTGACGCCGGCGAAGCCTCCCGTGCTCCACGGAGAGAACGGGATCTCGCGGAAGGGAGCGGGAGCGCAGGAGTTTTCGCGCTACGTGTCGATCACGCGCCTGGCGGCGAAGGGCTCGATCGCGACGGGGTCGCGGACCGAGCCGCTCACCGGAACGGCCTGGTTCGACCACGAGTGGGGCGCGGGCGTCCTCCCCGCGGGCGCCGCCGGGTGGGACTGGTTCGCCCTCCAGCTCGACGACGGCTCCGAGCTGATGCTCTACCGCATGCGCGCGAGCGACGGGACCGCCTCGCCGTTCTCTTCGGGGACCTTCGTTCCGGCGCGCGGGCCGGCGTTGCCGGTCGCGTGGACGGGTGTCCGTCTGACCGAGACGGCCTCCTGGACCTCTCCCCGGTCGCGCGCGCGCTATCCGGCGGGATGGAGGATTGTCGTCTCCCCCCTCCAGCTCGACGTCACGGTGTCGCCGCTCGTCGCCGCTCAGGAGCTCGACACCACTGCCTCGACCGGCGTGACGTACTGGGAGGGGGCGTGCGCGGTCCGCGGAACGCGCGCCGGCCGCCCCGTCGCCGGGAACGCGTATGCCGAGCTGACGGGCTATGCCGGCCGCGACGTACCGGGACTCGCGGGTACCGTTACTCCGGAGGCTGCGTCGGCTTCGGCTTCGGCTGCCACTTCGTCTTGCCGGTCGGGCGCGTCTCGACCGTCAGGAAAAAGTAACTCGCCTTACCCAGGTTCCGATAGACGTACGGGAAGCGGACCGTGAACGAATCCCGCTCCCCTTTGTCCAGGTCGCCCACCTTGATCCCGCCGCTGCCGGCCGCGAGCATGACCCCCTCGGCGTCGAAGATCGCGATCGCCACGCCGACCTCCTGATCTCGCGCGGAGTTGTTGTCGACGCGCACGACCGCCTTGGCGCTCGACACGCGAAACGGCTTGAAGGTGTCGCCGAAATCGAACCGGATCTCGGAGATCGCGATCTCGTTCCAGTCGAACCGCAGCCGCTGGATGCCGTTCGATGGCGACCAGTTGAACTTCTGGGTGGTGATTTCGGCCGGGAGAAGGCTCGCGAAGAAGAGTGCAGCCGCGGCGAGGAAGAACCGACGGAACATGAATTTCACCTCCGATTCGAGGGTAGCACGACGCCCTCCGCGGTCCGTTCGCCCTGGTGCCTCTGGCCCTGGAGCACCGCATCCACGGCCTGGTCACTTCCACTCTCCGCGGCTCGCTCGAGCGCGGAGTGATCGTGAATGACCTCGCTCGAAAGGTAGTCGTGCAGCCAGATGCGCTCGATGATCGGGTACGCCGCGACGAGCGGCAGGATGAGGACCGCGCCGACGATTCCCTGCAGCGTCCCGCCCACGATGAGGGCCAGCAGGACCGCGAGCGTCGAGAGCTGGAGTCGCCGACCGTAGATCCGGGGCACGAGCACGTAGGTCTCGACCACGTGGTACAGGACGTAGAGGAAGAGCACCCCCAGGCCGGCGAGCGGTGAGACGGTCAGGGCCATCAGGACGGCCGGCGCGGTCGAGATGACGACGCCGATGATCGGAATGACGTCCGCGAGACCCGCGAGCAGCGCGAGCGGCACGGCGCCCGGAACGCCGAATCCCACGAGGATTCCGAACGTGACGACGGTCGTGATCGCCGAGGTCACGATCTGTCCCCCCACGTACGCGAACACCACGTCCGAGACCTCCGGGACCGTGTCCGCCATGCGTTTCCGGAAGCGGCGGGGTACGTAGGCGAGGACCCACGCGTACACACGCTTGCCGTCGAGCAGGAGATACATCGTGAGCACGTAGAGGAAGAAGGTCAGCGCGACGACGCCGACCGCGATCTTCCCCCACACGAGCGGCTGCTCGAGCCAGCGCCGGATCCCGGGCGACGTCGGCAGGTCGAAGATCTCGGACGCGATCTCCTTCAGGAACGGCTGGTCCGCCGGAATGTGCGCCTCGACGCGATCCCGGTAGGCCGGAAAGTTCTGTCCCAGCCGGATGAGCTGACCGACCAGGGGCGGGAGCACGAAAACCGCGAACGCCAGGATCAGGGCGAGGACCGTCACCCCGACCGTCGCGACCGCGACCCCCCGGGAGAAGCCGCGGTTCTGCAGCCACGACACGACGGGATAGAGAGTCACCGCGAAGAGCACGGCCACCAGGAAGATGAGAAAGAGCAGCCAGAGCTTCAGGACGACGACGACGAGGAGTGCCGCGACGAGGAGCCTCGCGATCGTCGCGAACGGGATCTCGATCCGGACGCGGCTCGGGCGGCCGTTCCGGTCGTCGGGGCCCGCGCTCACGAAATCCTCATGGCTCTCCCGACCTAGGCAAGAAGCGAGCCCAACCGGGCGCTTCTCAGAATTCGGTCGGGGGCAGGTCCGAGGCCGGGTTGAAGTCCGGGGGACGGGGGGCAGGCGGCCGTGGGTTCCGCAGCCGGCTGTGACCGTAGCCGTAGAGGAGGTAGATCACGGCGCCGACCCCGAGCCATCCCACGAACCGCCACCAGGACGACGGGGGGAGGTAGTAGATGAGGCCGAGCGACGAGACGATCCCGAGCGAGGGAAGCAGGACCGGACCGAATGGCACGCGGAACGGGCGCTCGCGGTTCGGGTCCCGGAAACGCAGGATCATGATCCCGATGCAGATGAGGATGAACGCGAACAGAGTCCCGATGTTCGTCAGGTTCACCATCTCGTCGAGCGTCGTGAACATGGCGGTCACGCCCACCGCGACCCCGGTCAGGATCGTCGTGACGTGCGGGGTGCGGAAGCGGCGGTGAACCTTCGCGAACACCGGGGGGAGCAGTCCGTCGCGCGCCATCGCGAAGAAGATGCGCGGCTGCCCGAGCTGGAAGACCAGGAGGACGGCCGTGTGCGCCACCACCGACCCGAACGCGACGACGCCGACCATCCAGTTCGGCATCGAGACGAATTTCATCGCGAGCGTGAGGGGCTCGGCCTGCTCGGTCGCCAGCGTCTGCCGCAGCGCGGGGTACGGAATCATCCCCGTGAACACGGCGGAGATGAGGATGTAGATGACCGTGCAGATGATGAGCGATCCGATGATCCCGATCGGCATGTCGCGCTTGGGATTGCGGGCCTCCTCCGCAGTGGTCGAGACCGCGTCGAACCCGATGTAGGCGAAGAACACGATGGCGGCTCCCGCCGCAATGCCCGAGAAACCGTTCGGCGCGAAGGGCGTCCAGTTCGCGGGCTTCACGAACTTGAAGCTGACGAAGACGAAGAACCCCAGGACGACGAGCTTGATCGCGACCATCCAGAAGTTGAACGACGCCGACTCCCGGATCCCCCAGACCAGAACGGCCGTGATCGCCGCCACGATGAACAGCGCCAGCAGGTTGAGCACGATGGGGATTCCGAAGACGTGCGGCGCCGCCGCGACGACGTCCGGCATCTTGGTGTGCGCCGTGTGGTAGTCGATGGTCATCCAGCGGGGGATGTGGATGCCCATTCCTTCCATGAGCGTATTGAAGTAGTTCGCCCACGAGATCGCGACCGCGACGTTGCCGATCGCGTACTCCAGGATGAGGTCCCACCCGATGATCCAGGCGATCAACTCCCCCAGGGTCGCGTAAGAGTAGGTGTACGCGGAGCCCGCGACCGGCACCATCGAGGCGAACTCGGCGTAGCAGAGCGCGGTGAAACCGCAGACGACCGCGGTCAGGACGAACGAGATCATCAGGGCGGGACCGGCGCCCGGCCGCGCGGCGTCGCCCGCCGTGGCCGTGCCGATGGTGGCGAAGATGCCGGCCCCGATGATCGCGCCGATCCCGAGGGCGATCAGGTTCCCGGGGCCCAGGGCCTTCCGGAGCTGGTTCTCGCCGACCTTGGTCTCGGCGACCAGCTCGTCGAGCGACTTCGTCCGGAAGAGCCCTTCGGGGAAGCTCAACGTGCGTGGAGAATAGCAAACGCCTCCGCCGGCGCACCCGGCTCCCGCGATGGGGACGGCGCGTTCGGACGCGGGGGATCCTTTGCCGGAGGCCCGGACGGATCCGGCTCTTCCGCGGGCGGACCCTGCTCCGGAGAGGGCGGTTCCTGAATCGGCGGGTCGACCGCTTCGGCGGAATTGATCACGCGAGCCGCCCCGGCAGCTCCGCGAGGCTTCGGATCCGTTCCGGAACGCCGGGGTGGCGATCGTCGCGGTCGAGGAGAAGGGCCGAGAGCCCCGCCCCCCGCGCCCCGTCGTAGTCGTCGCTCGGCGAGTCCCCCACGTGGAGCGCTTCCGCCGCGCCGACGCCGAGGCGTCCGCAGACGCGCCGGAAGATCTCGGGGTCGGGCTTGCCGACCTCCTCGATCGCCGAGACCGCGACGACCGGAAAGAACCGGTCGAGCTCCAGCGCCGCGAGGAGCTTCGGCAGATAGGAATCCCAGTTCGAGACGATCGCGAGCTTCAACTCGCGCCGGCGCAGCTCCTCCAGCGTCGCAACCACGTCGTCGTAGATCCTCCACGCCGCGGGATTCCGGAAGTGCTCCGCGAGGCGCGCGAACGCCGCGTCCGACACGGGCTCGCCGTCGAGGAAGAATCGGACGCGTCCGAGAAGGCCCTTCCAGAACTCGGTCTCCCCGCGCACTCCGCCGTACCGGTCGGCGGCGGGGGCGGCCTGCAACTCCTTCCAGGCCCGGGACAGAGCCTGGTACAGGTCTCCGTCCGAGAAGCGCGCGCCGTCCGCCGCGAACTCGCGCGCGTAGACCGCCTCGACCGGCGGGTCCGGATGCACGAGCGTCGCTCCCGCGTCGAAGAGGACCGCGCGAATCACGCTGCCTCCGGGGGAAGGAACGCGCCGGCGAAGTCGATCGGTCCGGCGGCGGCGTTACGCGGCGAGGCCGTTCTCCCGCATCACCCCGTCCAGGATCCGGTTGATCGCGTCGAGGCAGCGGTCCGCCGCGGCGAGCGCGCGCTCCCGTTCCTCGGGAGTCGCGGCCACCCGGCCGAGCGCCTCGCGCTCGACCTGGCGGTGCCACACGTCGGCCTCCTCGTGCACCGTGAAGAACCGGACGGCCTCGGGATCGTCGATGCCGTAGAACGCGGCGAGTCCCTCGCGCTTCGTGCGGGAGATTTCCGGAATCTGTGACTCGTAGGCGTAGAGGGCGGCCAGCCCTTCCGCGACGGAACCGCCTCGGGTCGTGGCGCGGAACCGGGCGATCGCGTCGGCCACCTCGGGGGTGCGGGGCGTGGCCGAGAGGTCGGACTCCGCCGCGCCCAGGGATGCCGCGAACCTCCGCCACAGCGCGGGATGGTTGACGGGGCCCTGCTCCTCCTCGACCAGGTTCTCGAGAAGCTCCGCGCGGACCTGCGGGTCGTCGCAGCCGGCGTGGACGCCGGAGACGTACGTCGGGAACGCGGCGACGTGCGGGTAGTAGGAGATCGCGTACTCCCGGATGTGCTCCCGCGTCAGCTTTCCCTCGGTCCAGAGGCAGTAGAAGGGATGTTTCAGAAGATGCTTCTCGGCCACGAGCGCGTCGAGAGCGTCCAGGAATTCTTCTCGCGTCATTGTCCCCTCCCCTATTGCGATGAGCTTACCTTCTCTTCGGCTTCCGGCTCCCGGCTTCCGGCTCCCGCGGTCACGGCATCACCTGCCCGCCGTCGAGCACGATGGCCTGCCCCGTGATCGACCGGGCGTCGTCCGAGGCCAGGTATGCCGCCAGGCCCGCGACCTCGTCCGGCTCGATGATCCGCGCGAGCGGCGCCATCTGCGCGGCCAGCCGGCGGCCGTCCTCCTCGGTGCCGCCGTGGCGCTCGCCGACCCCCTTCCAGCCGGCGCGCCCCATTTCCGTCTCGACCCAGCCCGGGCACATCGCGTTGACCGTGATGCCGCGGGGCGCGAGCTCGAGTGCGAACGTCCGGGTCAACCCGATGACGCCGTGCTTCGTGGCGGAGTAGGCGCCGAGGCCCGCGACGCCAAAACGTCCCACGACCGACGAGAGGTTGATGATCCGTGCTCCGTCGGAAAGGTGCGGAAGCGCGGCGCGCGTCATCCGGAAGACCGCCGTCAGGTTCGTCGCGAGGATCGCGTCCCAGCGCGTGTCGTCCGGGTCCGTCAGCGGCGTGGGCCCGCCCAGACCGGCGTTGTTCACGAGGACGTCGATCCTGCCCCACTTCGACACGACCGCGGCCACGGTCCGGGCGATGTGACCGGCATCCGTGACGTCGGTTTCGAGCGCCAGGGCCCGGCCGCCGTCCGCCTCGATCTCCTGCGCGATCGAGCGGCAGGCCGCTTCGTCCCGCGCCGCGAGCGCCACCGATGCGCCCTCGCGCGCGAAACGCCGGGAGATCGCTTCCCCGATCCCGCGCGACGCGCCCGTGACCAGCGCGACCTTTCCCGCGAGCCGGAGACCTTCGGCCACGCTTGCGCTCTAGGCGGGAAGGCTCGGCAGCGTCGCGCCGCGTCGGGCGCGCGCCTCGAGGAGCTCCGCGGGCAGCGCGAAGTGGACGTCCTCCTCGATGGTGACGAGGTTCTCGATCCGTTCGGCGCCGAGCGACGTGAGCGCCGCCACGATCTGGTCGACCAGGAACTCCGGCGCGGACGCGCCGGACGTCACGCCGACGGTCGCGGCCCCCTCGAGCCATGCGGGGTCGACGCCGGACGCGTCGTCCACGAGGTAGGCGCGCGATCCCGCGAGCAGGGCCTCCTCCACCAGGCGGTTCGAGTTGGACGAGTTCTTCGAGCCGATCACCAGGATGACCGGCGCCTCGCGCGCGAGTGCGCGTACCGCGAGCTGCCGGTTCTGGGTCGCGTAGCAGATGTCGGCCTTCGCCGGACCCTCGATCGCGGGGAAGCGGCGTTTCAACGTCTCGACGATCGGGCGCGTGTCTTCCATCGAGAGCGTCGTCTGCGTGATGTACGCGACTCGGGATGGGTCCGCGACCGCAAGCGCCTCGGCCTCGGCGACCGACGAGACGAGCTGGATCCGCGAGATCGCCTCCCCCATCGTGCCCTCGACCTCCTCGTGTCCGGGGTGGCCGATCAGGATGATCGAGTAGCCGAGACGAGCGAAGCGGACCGCCTCCAGGTGCACCTTGGTCACCAGGGGGCAGGTCGCGTCGATCACGTTCAGGCCGCGCCGCAGGGCCTCCTCGCGGACCGCGGGCGAGATGCCGTGCGCCGAGAAAACCACGGTCGCGCCGTCCGGGACCTCCTTGAGCTCGTCGACGAACCGCACGCCGCGCCTTTCGAAGCCCCGGACCACGTGGAGGTTGTGGACGATCTCCTTGCGCACGAAGAGCGGCGGCTCGACGCACTCGAGCGCGAGCTCGACGACGTCGATCGCGCGGACGACACCGGCGCAGAAGCCGCGCGGCGCCGCCAGCAGGATCCGCTTGGGATAACGGGAGGC
The DNA here is from genome assembly GCA_046732075.1 of Acidobacteriota bacterium. Taxonomy (GTDB): domain Bacteria; phylum Acidobacteriota; class Thermoanaerobaculia; order UBA5066; family Gp7-AA6; genus Gp7-AA6. The sequence continues at coordinate 11,113 of JBKPMI010000277.1, forward strand.
GTCCGTCATGACGCGGCGGATTCTACGGCGGCGGGTTCCGCCTCGGCCGATCCCGTCAGGTAGGTCAGGATCTCGCGCTCGCAGCGGTCCCGGTAAGCCGGGAAGGAGGCCTCGGGGTCCGCCTCCGCGAGCCACTGCATCATCAGGCCGTCGAAGATCGCGCGGACCGTGCAGGTCGCGGCGGCGACGTCGCGACTCGCGAAGATTCCCCGGCGGACTCCGTCTGCGACGATCTCTCCGTCGATCTCCCGGCACACCCGGTAGAAGCGCGCCGTGACGTCCCGGAAGTTTTCGTGACGCGCTCCCAGCCCGCAGAAGTCGACGAACGTCCGGAAAAACGCCCGGTTCTTCGACGGAGACGGGAACGTGATCGCGACGAGAGCCCGCACCTTCCCGAGAGGATCCGGGGCCGCCGAGACCGCGTCGCGCATGCGGGCGTGGATCGAGTCGACGAGCCAGCCGAAGAGACGGCGGAAGAGGTCTTCCTTGGAGGCGAAGTAGTAGAGCGTGATCCCCTTGGAGACTCCGGCGCGGCGCGCGATGTCGTCGAGCGTGACCTCGGCGAACCCCTTTTCCGCGACCTCGCGGAAGGCTGCCTTGTAGAGCGCCAGCCGCCGCTGCTCCTCGCGCTCCGGGACCCGGCTGTTCATCGCTCCGGCAACGTAACTGACCGGTCGGTCAGTGTCAAATGGCTCCGGGACGGGACGATAAACTCGGCACCGATGAAGGTCCGGATTCTCTATTTCGCGTCTTTCCGGGACGCCGCCGGCAAGGCCGCGGAGGAGCGGGAGCTGCCGGAGGGGACCCGGGTCATCGACCTCTGGGAGACGCTCGCGCGCGAGATCCCGGCGTTCTCGCGCTACCAGAAGATGCCGGTCGCCGCCGTCAACCGGCTGAGCACAGTCGGCTACCACGCCCTCGAGGACGGCGACGAAGTCGCCTACCTTCCCCCGGTCGCGGGAGGCTGATGCACCTGACCCGCGAGTCGATCGACGTCGCCGCGCTCGTCGCGGAAGTCCGCACCTCCGACGGCGCGGTCTGCATTTTCGTGGGGGTCGTCCGCAGCGAAGGCGACGGCGGCGAGACGGTCGCGATCGAGTACGAGGCCTACGAGGAGATGGCGGAGATGGAGCTCGCGCACGTCGTCGCCTCGGTCTCGCAGGAGTGGCCGGAGGCCCGAGTGCGCATCGTCCACCGGGTCGGGAGGCTCGAGGTCGGCGAGCCGTCGGTTGCGGTCGTCGCGACGGCGCCCCACCGGGAGACCGCGTTCACCGCATGCCGCCTGGCGATCGAGTGGGTCAAGGAGCACGCCCCGATCTGGAAGAAGGAGATCCGCCCGGACGGCAGCGGCGAGTGGGTGGAACCGAAAACCCGGTCGATCCTGTCGGAGCCCCGGACGCCCCTGTCTGATACCCTTTTCAACCCCAAATGGCGCCAGGAGGAGGAGGACCTTCCATGAGTACCCCCGTTCAAACCCGCGACTGGACGAGCGCCGATACCGGCGCCGAAATCGTCCACTACCGCGCCGATTCCGGCATCGCGGTCATCGAGATGGACGACCCGCCCGCCAACACCTACACGTACGCGATGATGCGGCAGCTGGACGACGCGATCCTGAAGGCCCGCTTCGACGACGACGTCCACGTCATCGTCCTGCGCGGCAGGGGCGATCGCTTCTTCTCGGCCGGCGCGAACATCGGGATGCTGAACGCCGTCACACCCGGCTTCAAGTACTTCTTCTGTCTGCACGCGAACGAGGTCCTCCTGCGCCTCGAGCACACCCCGAAGCTCGTGATCGCGGCGCTGAACGGCCACACGGTCGGCGGCGGGCTCGAGATCGCGATGGCCGCGGACATCCGCATCGCGCGGAAGGACGCCGGCAAGATCGGACTGCCGGAGGTCACGCTCGGCGTGCTGCCCGGCACCGGCGGCACGGCGCGCCTCGGTAAGCTGATCGGCAAGTCGCGCGCGATCGAACTCATGATCACGGGCAACACGTTCTCCTTCGAGGAGGCCGCCGACCTCGGCCTGGTCAACCAGGTCATCGACGCGACCGCGGACGAGTGGTGGGAGCAGGTCATGGATTACGCGCGGCAGTTCGTCCCCCCGAACAAGGCCTCGAAAGCGGTCGGACGGATCAAGCGCTCCGTGCAGTCGGGCTGGGATCTGCCGCTCGAGTCGGCGCTCGCCGTCGAACGGGAGCTGCAGCAGCTCCTCTTCCAGAGCGACGACGCGAAGGAAGGAATCGCCGCGAACCAGGAGAAGCGGGTCCCGAAGTTCAAGGGGAAGTAGCTGGCCACCGAAGTCGCACCGAAACTCCTCACCGACCTCTTCATCGGCGGCGAGTTCGTCCCGTCCGCCTCCGGAAAACGGTTCGCCACCACCAACCCCGCGACCGGCGAGACGATCGGCGAGGTCGCGGAGGCCGGGCGGGAGGACCTCGACCGCGCGGTCGCCGCGGCGCGCGCGGCGTTCGACTCCGGCCCGTGGTCGGTGATGAAGCCGCGGGAGCGCGGGCGGATCCTGATGAAGGCGGCCGACATGCTCCTCTCCCGCGCCGAGGAGTTCGGCCGCGTCGAGACGCTCGACAACGGCAAGCCCATCTTCGAGTCCGCGAAGATCGACATGCCGGTCGCGGCCGACGCGCTCTCGTACTTCGGCGAGTCCGCGGACAAGCTCTACGGCGACACGTTCCCGGCGCGGCCCGACGCCCTGCTGATGACGCTGCGCGAGCCGATCGGCGTCGTCGGGGCGATTACGCCGTGGAACTTCCCCCTCCTCCAGGCGATGTGGAAGATCGCGCCGGCGCTCGCGCTCGGCAACACCGTGGTTCTCAAGCCAGCGTCGCTGACGCCGCTCACCGCTCTCCTCTTCGGCGATCTGCTCCGCGAGGCGGGCCTCCCCGCCGGGGCGTTCAACGTGGTCACCGGACCGGGCGCGACGATCGGCGCGGCGATGGCGGAGCACCCCGGGATCGACAAGGTCTCGTTCACCGGCGAGACCGAAACCGGCAAGAAGATCCTCCGTGCGGCCGCGGGGACCATGAAGCGCGTCTCGATGGAGCTCGGCGGGAAATCGCCGAACGTCGTGTTCGCGGACGCCGACCTCGATGCGGCCTCGAAGGGCGCGATCAACGCGATCTTCTACGGCAAGGGGGAGCTCTGCTCCGCGGGATCGCGCCTCCTCGTCGAGGAGTCGGTGCACGACGAGCTCCTGGAGCGCGTGGTCGACCGCGCGAAGAAGATGGTCCCGGCGGATCCCCTGCACCCCCGGACGCGGCTGGGATCGCTCGTCTCCGAGAAACAGCGCGAAAGCGTCGAGCGGTACGTCGAGAGCGGAAAGAGCGAGGGCGCGAAGGTCGTGGCCGGAGGCAACCGCGCCGCGGTCGACGGGAAGGGCGCGTTCTTCGAGGCGACCGTGTTCGACGGCGTGCTTCCGGAAATGAAGATCGCGCGCGAGGAGATTTTCGGGCCGGTGCTCGCGACGCTTTCGTTCAAAGACGAAGGTGAGGCCGTCGCGATCGGGAACTCCACGATCTACGGCCTGGCCGCGGCGGTGTGGACGCGGGACGTCAAGAAGGCGATCCGCACCGCGAAGGCGCTGAAGGCCGGCACGGTCTGGGTCAACACGTACAACTTCTACGACCCGGGTCTTCCCTTCGGCGGCTACAAGCAGTCGGGCTTCGGCCGCGAGCGCGGCCACTACGCGCTGGAGGAGTACACCCAGGTCAAGAGCGTGTGGGTGGATCTGACCTGAAGGGACTTCGCAGGGTGACGAGACTGGCGGCGGTTTTCGCGCTCGCGATTGGCGCCTTTCCGGCGCTCCTGCGCGCCGCGCCCCGGCCCCCGATCGAGACGGTGCTCTCGACGCTCCAGCGCGTCCGGGAGTACGACGGGACCGCGGTCTCGCCCGACGGAAAGCGCGTCGCATGGGTGCGCAAGCTTCCGAATGCGAAGGGCGCGCTGAAGTTCGGGGCCGTCGAGATCGCGAGCCTCTCGACGCCGAAGGAGAAGCCGCGCCGGATCACGGGCGCGCGGGACGGCCGTGACCGCGACGAGCGGTGGCCGGCGTGGTCGCCCGACTCGCAACTGCTGGCGTTCCGGTCGGACGCGGGCGCGCCCGGGCAGGCGCAGGTCTGGGTCGCGCCGGCGGCGGGCGGAGTGCCCCGTCCGATCACGCACGTGAAGGGACAGATCTCCGACCTGCGATGGTCACCGGACGGCCGCTCGATCGCATTTCTGTTCGTCGAGGGCTCCTCCCAGGAGACCGGCGCGCTGACCGCGTACAAGCCGGACTCCGGCCCCGTGCTCGAGACGATCGAGGAGCAGCGGATCGCGGTCGCCGACGTGGCGACCGGCCGGCTGCGGCCGGTCTCCCCCGCGAACCTCTACGTTTACGACTACGACTGGTCGCCCGACGGCAAGACCTTCGCGGCGGAGGCCGCGGAGGGGTCGGGGACGAACAACTACTGGATCGCGCAGCTCTACACGGTGGACGGTGTCAGCGGGCGAACGAAGTCGATCTGGAAGCCGCCGCTCCAGATCGGGTGCCCGCGCTGGTCACCGGACGGCCGCGAGATCGCCGTGATCCACGGCATCATGAGCGACGAGGGCCTGACCGGCGGAGACATCTGGACGGTGCCGGCGGCAGGAGGTGCCCCGAAGAACCGCACGGACGGGATGAAAGCCTCCGCGTCGGCGCTCGTCTGGCAGTCGAACGGCGGGATCCTTTTCACGGAGTACGTCGACGGCGACGAGGGTGTCGCGGTACTCGACCCCTCCGGCGCCATTCGGACGCTCTGGCGCGGCCCCGCGGTCCTGTCGAAGTTCTCGGCTACGAAGCAGGGGCTCGCGAGCGCCGCGGTCCGCTCCTCGTTCCTGCAGGCGCCGGAGGTCGTGGCGGGACCGATCGGCGGCTGGACCGCCTTCACGAACGCGAATGCCGGCATCCGGCCGATGTGGGGGGACGGCCGGAGCCTCACGTGGGCGAGCGACGGGCAGCGCGTGCAGGGCTGGCTCCTCCCGCCGCTCGAGGTGGACGCGACGAAGAAATCCCCGATGGTGGTGTCGGTCCACGGCGGCCCCTCCGCCGCGGCGACCGCCGGCTGGACGTCGCGGTGGCCAGCCGTCCTCGCGAGCCAGGGGTACTTCGTGTTTCTTCCCAATCCCCGCGGGAGCTACGGTCAGGGGGAGAAGTTCACGCAGGGCAACGTGAAGGACTTCGGGCACGGCGACCTCCGCGACATCGACCGCGGAATCGACGCCGCCCTCGCCGCGGCGCCCATCGATCCGAAGCGGCTGGGCATCTGCGGCTGGAGCTACGGCGGATACATGGCGATGTGGGCGGTTACCCAGACGAACCGGTACGCCGCGGCCGTCGCCGGCGCCGGGATCGTGAGCTGGCAGAGCTACTACGGGCAGAACCGCATCGACCAGTGGCTCCGGCCGTTCTTCGGCGCGTCGGTCTATGACGATCCGGACGTCTACGCGCGGTCCTCGCCGATCACGTACATCAAGAAGGTGAAGACACCGACCCTCGTTCTTCACGGCGACCGCGACTCGGAGGTCCCGACGCCGCAGGGGTACGAGTTCTGGCATGCGCTGAAGACGCTCGGCGTCCCCACGGCACTCGTCATCTACGAGAACGAGGGGCACTCGATCACGGACCCGAAGCACCAGCTCGACCGGGACCGGCGGCTGGTCGAGTGGTTCGACCGGTACCTGCGCTGATGGCGGGCGAGCACGAGATCGTCTTCGACGCGCTCGTCCTCTGTGACGACGTCCGCTTCGAGAACAACGGCAAGCTGCTCCTGATCGGCGTCTACTCCGACGTCGTGCAGGTCGGGAAGCTGCCGCTCCAGATGCGGTCGATCGGCCTCGCGATCAAGGCGAAGGTCCTCGCGACCGGCCGCTATCAGTTCGCGGTGTCCGTCGCGGATCCGCAGGGCAACCAGCTCCTGGACGCCAGCGGCGAGATCAACTACGAGGGGGAGCCCGGCCGCACGATCTGGTTCCCGGTCGTAATGGGACCGGCGCTCCTGACCATCGAGGGTCCCTACACCGTGCGCATCGCGCTCGGCGAGGGGGCGCCGGTGCACGAGACGTTCCTCGTCCGCAAGACCGGCATGCCCGAGGTCCAGGTCACGGAGAAAAAGCCGAACTAGGTACCTCGGTACCGAGGTAACTAGGTACCCGAAGCTTTCAGGACGACGTCGAACGTCCCGGCGGAGCCGGCCGGGAGCCGGGAGAGCGCGATGATGCGGTGCGGGTCATTCGTGTTGCACGCCGGCCCGCACGAGTCGTGGTCCAGCACGGGGTCACCCCGGAAGTAAAGCTGCGTCGTCAGGGGCTCGTGGCCCGGAGCCGTGACTGTGAAGTGGATGTGCGCCGGACGTCCGCCGTATCCGCCCGGCCGGATCGTGTCGATCTGGTACTGCCCGCGGTCGTCCGTGAGGATCTGACCGCGCAGCCGGTAGTCCTCGCGCTCGTCGTGGTAGTGGCCCGCGGCGTCCGCCTGCCAGACGTCGAGGAGCGCGCGCCGGAGCGGCGTGCGGCAGTCGGGCCCGAAAACGGTGCCGCGGATCCTCAGGCGCTCCCCCGGCTCCTTCGGGCCGGCGAGGACCGACCGGCGCGGCGCGCCCGGCGTGTACATCGGGCCCTGGAAGTCGGACTCCGTGGGCTCGCA
>JBKPMI010000278.1:0-15637 GCA_046732075.1 Acidobacteriota bacterium
GTGCTGATGGACCTCATGATGCCGGAAATGGATGGCTACGACACCATGCGGGAGATCCGCAAGAAGGAGCGATTCCGCTCGCTGCCGATCATCGCCGTGACGGCCAAGGCCATGAAGGGGGACCGGGAAAAGACGCTGCAGGCCGGCGCGTGGGACTATCTCGCGAAACCCGTCGACACCGACCAGATGCTGTCGGTATTGAGGTCGTGGCTGCACCGGTAGATCGAATGACCTCCGCCGACGACAAGGTCAACATCCTCGCGGTGGACGACAGTCCGCAGAAGCTCCTCGCCCTTTCGGCGCTCCTCTCCGAGCTCGGCCAGAACGTCGTCACGGCGAACTCCGGTAGGGAGGCGCTCCGGGAGCTGCTCCGCCGGGAGTTCGCGGTCGTGCTGCTCGACGTCAACATGCCGGGCATGGACGGCTTCGAGACCGCCGCCATGATGCGGCAGCGGAGGAGCTCGGAGCACACGCCGATCATCTTCATCACGGCCTACGGCGACGACACGCACGCCACCCGCGGCTACTCGCTCGGCGCCGTCGACTACATCCTCGCGCCGGTAGAGCCCGAGGTTTTGCGGACGAAGGTCGGGGTCTTCGTCGAGCTCTTCCGCAAGACCGCGCAGATCCGGCAGCAGGCCCGATCGCTGGAGGAGCGGGCGCGCTTGCTCCAGCGTCTCTCCGACGCTTCGCTGGCGATCAATTCCGCCCTCTCCCCCGACCGGATGCTCCAGGTCGTCGCCGACCTCGCCCGGGACATCGTCGGGGCGCAGCAGGCGGTGGCGGTGGCTGCACCCGATCAGCGGTGGTCCGAGGTCAAGAGCGCGGTCTCGCTCTCGCCCGCCACGGCCGTGGACGGGGAGCGGAGGGTATTCCGCAGCGGAGACGCTCTCGTCTCGCTGCTCTCCTGGCTCCGGCGCACGGTGCGCCTGCCCCGCCGTGAGGTCGAGCCGCCATCGGAGTGGGCGCAGTTCTTCGAGGGGACGCTTCCGATGGAGCTCGGCTGGCTCGCCGCGCCCCTGACCGGGCGCGACGGCCGGAACATCGGCCTCCTGCACCTTCTCGAAAAGGTCGATGGTGACTTCACCGCGGAGGACGAGGCGGTTCTGACGCAGCTCGCGCAGATGAGCTCCATCGCCATCGAGAACACGCTGAACGCCGAGGCCCGCGAGGCCAATCGCATCAAGGACGAGTTCCTGACGACGCTCTCCCACGAGCTGCGGACGCCCTTGACCGCGATCCTCGGCTGGTCGCGCGCGCTGCGCTCCGGGCCCCCCGACGATCAGAGGACCGCGCGGGGCCTCGAGGTCATCGAACGCAACGTAATCGCGCAGACCAAGCTGATCGACGATCTCCTGGACGTCTCCCGGATCATCACCGGGAAGCTGCGGCTCTCGGTGCGGGCGACCAGCCTCGCGTCGGTCATCGAGGCGGCTCTCGACTCGATGCGGCCGGCGGCCGAAGCGAAGGAGATCGACATCCGTTTTCACCGGGGGGTCCCTCCCGGAGAGGACTGGCTCATCGCCGACCCGGACCGGCTGCAGCAGGTGGTCTGGAATCTCATCTCGAACGCGATCAAGTTCACCCCGGCGCGGGGAAGCGTCGACGTCTCCCTGAAAAGGGTGGGGTCGCAATTCGAGGTCCGGGTCACCGACACCGGGAAGGGCATCCCCCCGGAGTTCCTCCCGTCCGCCTTCGATCGGTTCCAGCAGGCGGACGCTTCGACCACGCGCGCGCACGGCGGCCTCGGAATCGGCCTCGCCATCGTCCGGCACTTAGTCGAGCTGCACGGGGGCACGGTCTCCGCGTCGAGCGAGGGGGACGGCCGCGGCGCGACGTTCTTCGTGCGGCTGCCGGCGGTGGCGCTCGGAGTCACTGCGCTCGAACGGGAGCGGAACTTCGCCACCGCGGCGCGCCCGATCCGTACCTCCTCCGGCCGGAACCTCGACGGAGTCCGGGTCCTCCTCGTCGAAGACGAGCTCGACGGACGCGAGTTGCTCGCGGAAGTCCTTCACTCCGCGGGTGCGAACGTGAAGGCGGTCGCGTCGGCCGCCGAAGCGATGGAGGCGCTTGGAGCGTTCCGCCCGGACGTCCTCGTGAGTGACATTGCGATGTCGCAGGAGGACGGCTACTCGCTCGTCCGCCGTCTCCGCCGCCTTCCGCCCGAGGAGGGCGGGCGCATTCCGGCCGTGGCCCTCTCGGCCTATGCCCGGGAGGACGACCGGATCCGGTCTCTCGCCGCAGGCTTCCAGCATCACGTGGCGAAACCGCTCGACCCGGACGAGCTCGTTCTTCTCGTGGACCGCCTCGCCCACCGCGCGCCGGGAGCCTCCGGGCCGGGCGGGCGCCGCGCGGCCGCCGACGCTGCCGGTCCGAGCGGCAACGGACACAGCTCCCGGGTGCTCGTCGTCGAGGACGACGGCGACTCCCGGGAAGGGCTGCGCCACCTGCTCGAGGTCTGGGGGCACGACGTCATCGTCGCGGAGGACGGCAGCGCCGGAATCGAGAAGGCTATGGAACGCCGCCCCGATATCGCTCTGATCGACGTCGGCCTGCCCGGGATGGACGGCTACGCGGTCGCCGGCCGTCTCCGCGAGCTCCTCGGAAACGACCAGATCTTCCTGATCGCGCTGACCGGCTACGCGGAGCCGGAGGACCGGCTCCGCGCGCTGGAGTCCGGCTTCCACGCCCACCTGACGAAGCCCATCAACTACTCGCTCCTCTCGTCCCTGTTGACCGAGGGGCACCGCAGGGCTCCGGACTCCGACGCGGGCTCTCAGCCGAACACGGCCGGGTAGAGGAGCATCACCGCCAGGACGATCACTCCGATCGCGATCAGGTCGAGGAGAACGCCCGCCCGCGCCATCTGGCGCGCCGAGATCTGCCCGGAGCCGAAGACGATCGCGTTCGGAGGAGTCGCGACCGGGAGAGCGAAGCCGGTGGATGCGGCGAGCGCAGCGACGAGCATCAGCGCGAGCGGTGGCTCCCGGACGGCGGGTGCGAGCGACGCCGCGATCGGCATTGCCATCGCCGCGACCGCCGTGTTGGAAGCGAGCTCCGAGAGCAGGAGAACGACGAGGGCCAGCCCGCCGTACGCGACGAAGCGCGATGATCCGGCGAGCGATGCCAGGCTGCCGCCCAGCCAGCGGGCGAGCCCGCTCGACTCCATCGCCGCGGCGAGCGACAGGCCGCCGCCGAAAAGCAGCAGGACCTCCCAGGGGATCCCCCGCGCCTCGCGCCACGTCAGGAGCGGCCGTCCCCCGGATCGCGGCGCGCGGTCCGACGTCACGAAGAGAAGAAGAGCGCCCGCCAGCCCGACGGACGCGTCGGTCAAACCCGGAGCGACGTCGGCGAGCCCCGGGATCGTCCGCGCTCCCATTGCCTTGCGCTCCCGGAACAACCAGCCCGCGACCGTGAGGAGAAAGATCGCGATGGTCCGGCCTTCCCCCCCGCTGATCCGTCCCAGCGCCGCGCGGCGTTCGGTAAGGATGCGGCGCGCGCCGGCGCCCAGATCGACGCGTCCCCGGAAGAGAACGAAGACGAGCAGCGCCCAGCACAGCGGAAGAAGGATCGCGACGATGGGAACGCCGACCTTCATGAAATCCACGAAGCTGACCTCGCGCCCGGTCAGCTCCCGGGCAGCGCCCGCGAAAATGAGGTTCGGCGGCGTGCCGAGGAGCGTCCCGATGCCTCCGATGGATGCGGCGTAGGCCACGCCGAGCATCAGCGCCGTGCGGGTCCGGTCGGCGTCGGTGCCGGTTCCGAACAGCGCCCCGACCGCCAGCGCAATGGGATACATCATCGCGGCCGTGGCGGTGTTCGAGATCCACATCGATACGAATCCGGTCGCGAGCATGACCGCGAGCACCACGCGGCGCGCTCCCCCGCCGATTCCCGAGACGATGCCGTAGGCGATCCGGCTGTGCGCGTTCCACTTCTCCAGCGCAGCCGCGAGGAGAAATCCCGCGAGGAACAGGAAGACGAGCTCGTTCGCGTAGGGCGCCGCGGCGTCCTTCGCCGAGCGCACGCCGAGGAGCGGGAAGAGAACGATCGGCAGGAGAGACGTGGCGCCGAGCGGGACGGGCTCTCCCAGCCACCAGACGGCCATCCAGCCCGTAATGCCGAGAACCTGCCGCGCCTCGCGGCGCAGCCCGGCCGGCGCCGCAAAGAGGAGGAGCAGCCAGACGACCGGACCCGCCGCCAGAAGCAGCGCGCGGCGCACTCCGGGTTCACCTTCGCGGGCGCTCGTCAAGCGAGCGAAGGATAGCGTCCCGCCGAAAGACCGGCTATGGCACCCGCGGCGCGAGGGGAACCGGGCGCGTGGGCGTCGGATTCGGAAGCGCCTTCTCGTGGAGCTGCAGCCGCGCCAGCAGCCAGTCGCGAAGCGGCTCGCGGTGTCCCTCCCGCGTGCGCACCTCGTACAACTTGCCGCTCTCCTCCGACTTCGACGCGACGCCCAGCACGAAGTCGGTCGCGGTCTGAACGCGCTTGCCGGCGAACCGGAGCTTCATGGCGAGGTGCGCGGACGCCTTGGCGCCCGAATATTGGCTGCCGTTCCGGATGAAGACGTCGTCGGACCTCTTCACCTCGCCCAGGAGGAAGTCGATCTTCTCCTGCTCCGCGGCGGGACGTACTGGCGCCGCGAAGAGCGAAGACGCGGCGAGGAGCAGGAGGAGGATCGCCGCCCCCGCGACATGCCTACGAGCCACAGTAGTCCTTCACCAGCTCGAGCAGAGTATCGGCCCGAATCGGTTTCTTCAGGTAGTCCGCGCGGAGGGTCTTCGCCTTCTCGACGGCGCGCCCGTCCGCCGTCATGATCACGACCGGGATCGACTGCAGCTTCGGGTCGCGGAGCTGCTCCGTCCGGAACTCCCAGCCGTTCATGATCGGCATCATGAGGTCCAGCAGGATGACGCACGGCCGCTCGGAGCGGGCCTTCTCGAGAGCGACCTCGCCGTTTTCGGCAGGCCAGGACGTGTACCCCGCGTCCGTGAGTACCGAGCAGATGCTGTCGCGCAGAGTCGCGTCGTCCTCGACGACGAGTACGCGGGGTGTGGTGGTCGGCATCGGGAGGACCGCCGTTTTTGCAAGAACTGTGCACGACCCCGAGTGGACCGGCGCGCGATGCTCAGCCGGTGGCCTCCCGTGGCGGAAAGGCCCCGATGTGGTCCGGGTCCGAGCAGTAGTGGGCGATTGCTTCGAGAAGGTGGTGCAGCTTGACGGGCTTGCGGAGGTAGGACGCGAGGGCAAGCCGGCGCGCCTCCTCCTCTGCGTTCGCGAGACCCGTGAATCCCACGACCGGGATTCCCGAGAACCGGGGATGCGCGAGCTGCCGGCGGCGGAACTCCTCTCCCCCCATCCCGGGCATCTTGAGGTCGAGCAGGATCACGCAGGGAGTCTCGCCGGCGTGAAGGAGGTCGAGGGCGTGCTCGCCGCTCCTGGCCGTGACCGCGCGATAGCCCTCCCCCTCGATCACCTCACCCAGGACCTGCAGCAAGTCGCCGTCGTCGTCGACGACGAGGACCGTCGGCTGTTCTTTGGGATTCGTCACGGCGGCTGCTGCCGGAATCGTACTCCGGATGGAAATGTGGTGAGCCGCGAAGGACTCGAACCTTCAACCTAGAGATTAAGAGTCTCTTGCTCTACCAATCGAGCTAGCGGCCCTCTCAGGAACGCGGAGAATAGACGATCGGACACGCCGCAGCAAGCGCGAAACCTTTTGCGGCGATCGACCTATCCGCCTCCCACGAACTCGACGACTTCGAGCTCGTCCCCCTCTTCCAGAGACGTCGAGTCGTAGCTCGCCTTCGGCAGGATCTCCCGATTGCGCTCGACGGCGACGCGAGGCGTCGACACTTCGAGGATCGCGAGCAGATCCCGCACGGAGATCCCGGCGGGAAACGCCCGGACGTCGCCGTTGACGCGGATGCGGACTTCGTTCGCGGTCCGGCTCACCCGGTTCTCCGGATCGGGTACTGGATCTCGGTCGAGCCGGCGGGAGAGGTGAGCCGCACCACGGCCGCGGCGGCGCCGCCCGGGATCGGAGGCATGAGGAAAGCCACTGCACAGGCCCCGTCGGGTCCGGTCCGTCCCTGGAATACCCGTACCGGCTTCGCTGCCGAGAGCACCCGGATCTGGACCGACGCGCCGGCCACCGGCCGCCGCGAGCTCGCGAGCTCGGCCCGGAGGCGGACGTCGATGCGCTTTCCCGCCACGAACTCGGGGGTGGGCGAGAAAGTCAGGTCGATCTGCTCGGGGCTGCCTTCCGCCGCGAGGTATTCCAGGATTACCTGGTCCAGCGTCCGATCGCCGGAGCTGCGCGGCGCGTCCGACAGCCGGGCGGGCGTCGGTCGCGGAGTCGGGCTCTCGCGCACCTCACCGGGAGGCGTCGCCGCCGCCGGGCGGGCGGCAGAGAGCGCCATATCCGCCGGAATCTGCACGGAGCCGTCGGCTCCGTCGAAGCTGCCGCTGCGGATCGCCGCGATGAGGTTCCGATGCTGCTGCTCCATGAGCTCGCGCAGGACCCGGTCGTCGCCGCCGTTGCGGAGCGAGTCGTCATAGGGGGTGCGCCTACCGCCGAGGATCTCGCCTCCCACGTAGACGAACGACTCGATGTAGGGATGGAGCTCACCGCGGTCCTCCGTCTGGATGTGGAAGACGCGGTCCCGGTGCTTCACGTCGGTGTTGTAGCCCGTGATCACGGGGAAATTGTAGCAATCAGTTCTCCGCCGTCCGTTCTCAGGCTCCGCTGAGAACGGAGAACCGGTTCTCCGGAGAGCTAGACCAGCTCGAACTCGGCGGTGAAGTGGCGTAGGACCGGCGCCTGGCGCACGATCCGGACGCCCCGGAGCTTCTCGGGCTGCCGGTGCAGCCGCCGGACGACGTCGGCGACGTACTCCAGGTGCGAGTTCGTGTAGACGCGGCGAGGAACGGCGAGGCGGACGAGGTCGAGATCCGGGAGAATCTCCCGTCCCGGACGGCTCGGATCGGGCCGGCCGAACATCACCCCCCCGATCTCGACGGCGCGGATTCCCCCCTCCCGGTAGAGGGCGATCGTCAGCGCCTCCGCCGGATACTCCTCGGGAGCGAGGTGCGGCGCGAACGCCCGCGCGTCGATGTACACGGCGTGCCCGCCGATCGGCTCGACGACCGGCACTCCCGCGCTCACGAGCTCTTCGCCGAAGGCCGTGACCTGGCCGACGCGGAACGAGAGATAGTCCTCGTCGAGCACTTCCTCGAGACCGATCGCGATCGCCTCCAGGTCCCGCCCGGCGAGCCCGCCGTAGGTCGGAAACCCCTCGATCAGGATGAGCTTGTTCTTGAGCCGCTCGACCCATGCCTCTTCGCGAAGCGCCAGGAAGCCGCCGATGTTCGCCAGGCCGTCCTTCTTCGCGCTCATCGTGCAGCCCTCGGAGAGCGCGAAGATGTCCCGCACGATCTCCCGCACGCTCCGGCCGCTCTGGTTCGGCTCCCGCTGCTTGATGAACCACGCGTTCTCCGCGAAGCGGCACGCGTCGATCACCAGCGGAACCCGGAACCGGACGCAGAGGTCGTGCGTGGCCTGGACGTTGGTGAGCGAGACCGGCTGTCCGCCACCGGAGTTGTTCGTCAACATCAGCATGACGAGCGGCACCTTCCCCCGGTTCTCCTCCAGGCACCGCGCCAAACGGTCGAGGTCCATGTTCCCCTTGAACGGGTGGCGGGTCCGCGGCTCCTTCCCCTCCGGGATCACGAAGTCGAGGGCAATCCCTCCGTTGACCTCGACGTTGGCGCGGGTCGTGTCGAAGTGCGTGTTGTTGGGCACGACGTCGCCCGGCTTCAGCACCGTCGAGAAGAGGAGATTTTCCGCGACCCTCCCCTGGTGCGTGGGAATGACGTGGGGGAGGCCGAACACGTCCCGCACGGTCTGCTCGAAGCGCCGGTAGTTCCGGCCGCCCGCGTACGACTCGTCTCCGATCATGAGTCCGGCCCACTGCGCGTCGGACATCGCGGAAGTCCCGGAGTCCGTCAGGAGGTCGATGTAGATGTCCTCCGACGCGACGCCGAAGACGTTGTATCCCGCGCGGCGGAGGGCCTCTTCCCTCTCCTCCGGTCCGATCGAGCGGATCCGCTCGACGACCTTGACCCGCCACGGTTCGGGAGAGAGGTCCTTCATCGAGATCCCTTCCCTCCGATCGAGACGGGGATCAGAGCCGGCGCACCAGTACGAATGCGGAGGCGACGAGCGCGAGCCCCATCAGGAGCAGCATCGGGAAAGAAAGCGTCGGGATGTCGCTCGGCGCGATTCCGCCGATCGGCGTCGACGTGCGCGTCGGCGAGACCGTGGGGGTCGGCGAGACCGTGGGGGTCGCCGTGGGACCGCCGGGCGTGAGCGTCAGGGTTGGAGTCGGTGTCGGAGCCGCCGGCAGCCCGCACGCCGCCACCATGATGCTGTAGGTCCCGGTCACCGGAACTTTCCCGCCGCTGAAGCCGGTGACGCGGACGAAGTAAGTGCCGGGCGTCGCAATCGTGAACGAGAACGCCTCCGACGGCGGCGGCGTGGGGAGGCCGGTCGCGTCGGAGTTGTCGTCCGAGAAGAGCACGGTGGATCCGTCCGTTCCGATGAGGTCCACGACGAGGTCCGTCCCGAGGCCGTCCCTCTCCGGGTCGCCGTCCGCACTGATGAAGAACGTCGCGGGCGCCGTCAGCGTGATCGCGTAGAAGTCCGCGTCCCCCGCCGGCGAGATCGACGCATTCCGCACGCCGATCGGGTTGAGCGCGGTCACCAGCGTGTTCGCGGTCGCGGCCGTGCCGTTCGGCTCGGTCTCCGCGCTCGATCCCGACGTCACGACCACGAAGAGCCGGTAGGCGCTCATCGCGACCGAGTTGAAGCTCTCGACGCGCAGGAAGTAGGTCCCTCCCGCCGTGAGCGTGCGGCCCGCGATCGAGGACGCCTGGAACGACTCGACCGTCGCATCGCCGTTGTTGCCGGGCGCGTCGTCGTCGTCCTCCTCGATGACGGTCGTCCCATCGGCAGCAAAGAGGGTCAGGATCGAATCCCGGCCGGTCGCCGACGGGCCCGTGTCGGTCAGAGCCCAGACCTTCGATCCGGGAGCCGCCGTGAACGAGTAGTAGTCGAGGTCGGAGCCGGGCGAGATCGCCCCGGAGGCCGCCTGGCATCCTCCCGCCAGCGAGAGAGCGGTCGCCGTCCCCGGAGTGTTGTTCGGCTCGACCTCCGGAACGGGAGTGAGAACCATCGCGGCGGGCCTCGCCACGGCGGCGGCCAGACAGCCCGCGGCGGCGATCACGAATACCCGGACGAGACGCGACTTCATCCTCCCTGGCCTCCCTTTCGCGGCAGTGTGCAACAAGAGCTCGGGGCAGTAAAGGTTTTCCGTCACGCGCGCGCCCGGCGGGGAGCGTGCCCCAGCGCCCGCTTCAGAAACTGTCCGGTAAACGATCCCCGGACGGAAGCGACCGCCTCCGGAGTTCCCTCCGCGACGATCCGGCCCCCTTCGTCGCCCCCCTCGGGACCCAGGTCCACGATCCAGTCCGCCGTCTTGATGACGTCGAGGTTGTGCTCGATGACGATGATCGTGTTCCCCTTCTCCGTCAGCGAACGCAGGACGCCGAGCAGTTTCTTGATGTCGTCGAAGTGCAGACCCGTCGTCGGCTCGTCCAGGAGATACAGCGTCCGGCCGGTCGAGCGCCGTGCGAGCTCCCTCGCCAGCTTGACGCGCTGCGCTTCGCCTCCCGAGAGCGTCGTGGACGACTGCCCGAGCTGGATGTAGCCCAGTCCAACCTCCACGAGCGTGCGGCAGATGTTCGCCACGGCGGGGACGTTCGTGAAGAGCTCGAGCGCCTGCTCGGCGGTCAGCGCGAGGATGTCGGCGATCGACTTCCCCTTGTAGTGGACCTGGAGCGTCTCCCGGTTGTAGCGCTTCCCGCCGCAGACGTCGCAGGTGACGTAGATGTCGGGCAGGAAGTGCATTTCGATCTTGATCTGCCCGTCGCCGCAGCACGCTTCACACCGGCCCCCCTTCACGTTGAAGGAGAAGCGTCCGGGCGCGTAGCCGCGGGCCCGCGCCTCGGGCGTGCGGGACATGAGCTCGCGGATCGGGTTGAAGACGTTCGTGTACGTAGCCGGGTTCGAACGGGGCGTGCGGCCGATCGGGGACTGGTCGATGTTGATGACCTTGTCGATTTCGAAGAGGCCCTCCACCCGGTCGTGCTTGCCGGGCCGCTCGGTGGCGCCGTGCAGAGCGCGGGCGAGCGCGCGGTAGAGGATGTCGTTGACGAGAGTCGACTTGCCGGATCCCGAGACGCCGGTGACCGCCGTCATCACGCCGATCGGGAACCGGACGTCGATCCCCTGGAGATTGTGCTCGCGCGCGCCGCGCACGACGAGCGATCTCCCCGCACCCCCGCGCCGCTTTTCGGGCACCGGGATCTCGAGCTCGCCGCTCAGGTAACGCGCGGTCAGGGACTCCGGAAACCGCGACAGGTCCTCGGGTTTTCCCTGCGCGACGAGCTTCCCGCCGTGCACGCCCGCGCCGGGGCCCAGGTCGAGCACCCAGTCCGCCGAAAGAATCGTCTCCTCGTCGTGCTCCACCACGATCACGGTGTTTCCCAGGTCCCGCATGGAGAGAAGCGTGTCGATCAGCTTCCGGTTATCGCGCTGGTGCAGGCCGATCGAGGGCTCGTCGAGCACGTAGAGGACTCCCATGAGCTTCGACCCGATCTGCGTGGCGAGCCGGATCCGCTGCGACTCCCCTCCGGAGAGCGACGCCGCGCCGCGGGACAGGTTCAGGTATCCGATTCCGACGTTGGCGAGGAAACCGAGGCGGTCCCGGATTTCCTTCAGGATCTTCCCGGCGATCTCCCGCTCCCGTGCCGTCAGCGACAGCTCGTCGAAAAACGAAATGGAGTCGGCGATGGTCTCGGATGACACCTCGTCGATCGACCGCCCGCCGACCTTCACCGCGAGCGCTTCGGGCTTCAGCCGCCGCCCCTGGCACGCCGGGCAGCGCTCGGCCGACATGTAGACCTCCAGCTCCGCGCGGTGGTCGGAGTTCTCGGTCTCCCGGTAACGTCGCTCGATCATCGGAACGAGCCCCTCGAACGCCGACTTCCAGTGGTACGCGCCCTTCTCGGCGACCCAGGAAAAGCGGATCTCGTCTTCCCCCGAGCCGTAAAGAATGACGTCGCGGGCGGCTTTCGGAATCTTGCCGAACGGCGTGTCGAGCCGGAAGCGATAGTGCTTTGCGAGCGTCGCCATCTGTCGGGTGCGCCAGTTCGTGGAACCCGGTTTCAGGATCGCGATCGCTCCGTCCGCGATCGACTTCTCCGGCGCCACGACCAGCCGGTCCGGGTCCGCCTTGAGGATCGTGCCGAGACCGGAGCACGCCGCGCAGGCGCCGTACGGCGAGTTGAACGAGAAGAGGCGCGGCGTGATCTCCGTGAGCGAAGTCCCGCAGTCCGGGCACGCGTAGTTCGCGGAGAGAACCTCCTCGGGCCCGTCGGCCACCGACAGGATGACGAGCCCGCCGGAGACGCGGGTGGCCGTCTCGATCGACTCGGCCAGCCGCTTGCGATAGTCCTCGTCCGAACCCGGCTTGGCGACCAGCCGGTCGACCACGACCTCGATCGTGTGTTTCTTCTGCCGGTCGAGCTCCGGCGGATCTTCCAGGTCGACGAGCTTGCCGTCGATCCGGGCCCGCAGAAAGCCCTCCTTGACCATTTCCGCCATCTGCTTGCGGTACTCCCCCTTCTTGCCGGTGACGTAGGGGGCGAGGATCACGAACCGGCTCCCCTCCGGCAGCCGCAGCGCGCGGTCCACCATCTCCTGGACCGTCTGGGCCTGGATGGAGCGGCCACAGTTGGGACAGTGCGGCTTTCCGATGGAAGCGTAGAGAAGGCGCAGGTAGTCGTAGATCTCGGTCACGGTGCCGACGGTCGACCGGGGGTTCTTCGACGTCGTGCGCTGTTCGATCGAGATCGCTGGGGACAATCCCTCGATCGAGTCCACATCCGGCTTCTCCATCTGCTCCAGGAACTGCCGGGCGTAGGCCGAGAGGGACTCCACGTAACGGCGCTGCCCCTCCGCGAAGATCGTGTCGAAGGCCAGGGAGGACTTGCCCGAACCGGACACCCCCGTGACCACGACCAGGCGGTTGCGGGGCACGTCGCAGTCGAGGTTGCGGAGGTTGTGCTGACGGGCGCCGCGGATCCGGAGGAATTCCATGGGGAGCCGGATTCTAACGAGTGGCCCCGACCCCGAATTTCCGGCCGGAAAACGGAGCTGATCCGGACCTCAATCGGGGCAGACTACGACTTTCGTCGCAGACACTTGTTATGACTTGAAGCAGGTCGTACCACCATGCATAGTGTCGCCCGGACCTGGGATCCGGTCGATCGGACCCGGCACCGGACGGGAGCCCGGGGTCGGCGCCACACGGGAAGGAACGGTTTTGCCCCGACTGAAAACATTCGGGAGAGTCTTCTCCCTTCTGGGATTTCTACTGGCCGTCCTCGCCCTGCCCGGCCAGGAGAACGGCCCACTTCCCCGGCTGGTCGACCGCCGCGCGCCCGCCCCGACGCCGGCCGCCCTTGCGCGACCCACTCCGGCTCCGGCGTTCGGCCCCATCACGACGCTCGACGGCAGCGATACATGCACCGCGCCGCCGGTGATCGCGGCTCTGCCCTTCAACGACACCGGGACAACGAGCGGGAAGAACAACTCCACAGGAAACTCCACGCTGAAGGCGGCCTGTGCGGGAACGACCGGCCTTCTCAGCCGGCTGGGGCCGGACGTGGTCTACACCTTCACGATTCTCGGGCCCGGGAACACGTTGACCTTCACCGTGACACCCGGGGCAACCTATGACCCCGCGATCTACGTGACCACCAACTGTTTCGTCCTGAACTCGTGTGTCGACGGGTCCGATCAAACGTTCAACGGGCAGACCGAGACTCTGACGGTCAGCGGGCTGCCTGCCGGGACTTACTTCTTCTCGATCGACTCTTCTCTCGATCCGACAGAGGATCCAGATGCCTCCGGCACCTATTCGCTGAACGTCATCGGCGATTTCGGAAGCCCGTCCAACCCAACCGCGACCCCGACACCGACGCCGACCTCCACCCCGACGCCGACGCCCTCGAGTACACCGACGAGTTCGCCCACTCTGACCGCGACGCCGACGCGGACCGCCACTCCGACCGCGACGAATACACCGACCGCGCCCCCGTTGACGAGCACTCCGACCGCGACGGCCACCGCAACGTTCACGCCGTCTAATACGCCGACGCCGACCCCGACGAATACCGTGACACCGAGCAGTACCGCGACGCCCACGAATACCGCCACGGCGACGGATACGCCCACGATCACGCCGACGCCATCGAACACTCCGACGCCGACCGCCACGGTGACCGGGACGCCGCCGACTCCGACCGTGACCAACACGCCGACGGCGACGTTCACGCCGTCCAGCACGCCGACGGCCACGGCCACCGTCACACCGTCCCGGACTCCGACGCCGTCTCCCAGCCCGACGCGCACTCCGACGCCGACGAGAACTGCGACGCCCACACGGACGCCGACGCCGTCGAGCACGCCGACCGGCCCGATCCTCACGAACACGCCGACGCGAACCCCGACGTCGACGGCAACCCCCACGCAGACGTTCACCGCCACGCCGACCCCGACCGTGACCCCGACTGGCGTCCTGCCGACGGCCACGCCTACAGTGACGCCGACTTCCGGACCGCTCGTCGCGGGCTACTACACGCTGACCCCCTGCCGTGTCGCGGACACGCGCGATCCCGTCGGGCCCTGGGGCGGGCCAGCCCTCTCCGCCGGGGGGATCCGCAACTTCGCGATGGCCGGACGCTGCGGTATCCCGGCCGAGGCCGACGCCGTCGCGCTGAACGTGATCGTGACCCAGCCCACAGCGCCCGGCTTCCTGACGCTCTACCCTGTCGGGGTGACGCCGCCGCTCGCCTCCACGATCAACTACGGTCCGGGTCAGACCCGCGCGAACAACGCCATCGTCCAGCTGGGCGCGGGGGACTTCATCGGAGTCGCCTGCGGGCAGTCCTCCGGCACCACCCACGTCATCATCGACGTCGTGGGTTACTTCCGATTCGTCGGACCGTAGCCGAAGCGATCGATGACCCTGCGCCGGTTGGCTTGCGCCGGCCTCGCGGTCTGCGGTCTCGCGATCTCCCTCGACGTGGAACCGGGGGCCCTCGTCATCGTGCCGAACCCGGAGATCAAATCGAACAGGACCCCGGCAGAGACCCCTGAGACTCGCGTCCTCGGCGTCGCGACCACCGGCAGGAATCCGGCGACCAGACTGCCGGATTTCGGGCGCGAGTTCGCCCGCCCAACCGAAGGGCGGTCGCGCTTCGGATGAAAACTTTCGGGAGACTCCTCGCTCTGCTCGGGCTCGCCTTCGTCATGTTCGCGTCGCCGAGCGAACAGCAGGTCCCGTTCGCCCCCCGCGGGCGAGAGAGCGCGGCGCCGGTGTCACCGCCGGTCGCGACCTCCACGGGCTTGTCTCCCCTCTCGATTCTGGCCGGCGGAGACACCTGCGCCTCGACGACCTCCATCCCGGTCCTCCCCTTCAACGACACCGGAACGACGGCAGCAATGGCCAACAACAGCGCGAACTTCCTCAACTTCGCATGCTTCGGCGCGCAAGGCGGCGGGAACGACCGCCCGGGCCCGGACGTCTTCTACAGCTTCACGATCCTCGGACCTGGCAACAGCCTCACGTTCTCGCTGACAACGACGTCGAGCACATACGACCCCGCGATCTACGTGCTTTCCGTCTGCGCTGACCTGGCCTCCTGCGTGGACGGAGCTGACGTCGGCTTCGCCGGCGACCCGGAAACGCTCACGGTCTCGGGTCTCTCAGCGGGGACGTACATCTTCGGCGTCGACTCGGCGTTCCCTATCGGCGACCCAGGGAATAACGAATCGGGGCCCTACGCGCTCACCGTCACGGGGAACTTCGGTACTCCGCCCACGCCGACTCCAACTCCAACGCGGACTCCGACGAGCACTCCGACGGCGACGCCCACCAATACCTTCACGCCGACGAGCACGCCGACGTCCACCCGAACTCCAACTCCGACGCGCACGCCGACCCCGACGCGCACGCCGACGCCGACCCGCACGAACACGCCGGGCGGGCCGACGCTGACGCCAACTCCAACCGCGACGCTCACCGCGACTCCGACGGCCTCGCCGACGCCCACGGTGACGCCGCCGGTCCTGGCCGGCTACTACACGCTGACCCCCTGCCGCGTTGCCGATACCCGCGACCCCGACGGGCCCTACGGCGGTCCCGCGCTCTCCGCCGGCGCGACCCGCTCCTTCGCGATGGACGGGCGCTGCGGCATTCCTCCCGAGGCCGACGCCGTCGCCTTGAACGTCATCGTCACGCAGCCCACCGCGCCCGGATTCCTGACGCTCTATCCGCTCGGCGTCACTCCTCCGCTCGCCTCCACGATCAACTACGGTCCGGGGCAGACCCGCGCCAACAACGCCATCGTGCAGCTGGGATCCGGCGACTCGATCGCGGTCGTCTGCGGCCAGTCCTCCGGCGCGACCCACGCCATCATCGACGTCGTCGGCTACTTCCGCTTCGTC